>NZ_JAVTWX010000012.1:0-3319 GCF_032229645.1 Brooklawnia sp. | reverse complement strand
CGATCGCGTAGAGTCCGGCCACCGACGTGCGGCACCACTGGTCGGTGACGATGAACCCGCGCTCGAGATCGACTCCGAGTTCGGCCAGCCCGAGTCCCTCGCTGTTGGGCACCACCCCGGCGGCCACCAGCAGATATTCGCTGCGGATGGTCTCCGATCGTCCATCGGAGGTGCTGAACGAGGTAGTCACCCCGGTATCGTCGGCCTGCGCAGAGCTGACCTTGACACCCGCTTCGCAGCGGATGCCCCTTGCCTTCAGCTGCCGGACGACCGCAGCCGAGACTGCAGCGTCCTCGGCTGGCAGGATCGAGCCGAGCGCCTCCAACACGGTCACCGAAGTGCCGAGAGCGTTGAACAGGCTGGCGAACTCGATACCGATCGCGCCGGAGCCGATGATCACCAGCGAATCCGGCAGCTTCTCCGGCATCAGCGCATCGGTCGACGTCCAGATGCGCTCATCGTCCGGCTCCAGCCCAGGCAAGACCCTCGGACGGGCACCGGTGGCGACGATGACATGATCGGCGCCCACCTCCCGGACGCTGCCGTCGGGGTCGGTGACGCTGACCTCGCCCTTGCCGGTCAGCAGTGCGCTGCCGGTAATCACGGTGACGCCATTGGCGCCCAGCAGGGCCGCAACCCCGCCTGTCAGTCGCGAAACCACGGAGCGGCTGAACCTCACCAATCGAGCGATGTCGAAGGTGGTTCCCTCGGGCACCTCGAAGCCATACCGTGAGGCATCGGCCAGGGCGTGCGCGGTGTCGGCGCCGTGCAGTAACGCCTTGGTCGGGATGCAACCCCAGTTGAGGCAGACCCCGCCCAACTCGGATCGCTCGACGACCGCCGTGCGGAGTCCGAGCTGGGCAGCCCTGATAGCGGCGACGTAGCCACCCGGCCCGGCCCCGATCACGAGCACATCGAATGCATCGTCTGGATGGCTCATCATCACACCAGCATCTGAGCCGGGGCTTCGAGGATCGACCGCAGCTGCGCGACGAACTTCGCTGCCAGCGCCCCGTCGATGACCCGGTGATCGCTTGCCAGTGAGACTTCGACGACGGTGTGCACATCCACCTGGTCGTCGTCGCCCACCACCAGGCGACGCACACCCGAGCCGACCGCCAGAATGGCTGCCTGCGGCGGATTGATGATCGCGTCGAATGATGTCACCGGGTACATGCCCAGGTTCGAGACGGTGAAGGTACCGCCCTGGAACTGTTCGGCCGTCAGCGTCCTCGCCTTGGCGTGGGTCACGAGTTCGGCTATCGCGGCGGAGATCTGACCTAGCGAGAGCTTATTCGCGGCGCGCACCACCGGGGTGACCAGACCTTCGGGCAGTGCCACCGCGACGCTGATGTCGGCTTCGGCGAAGCGCATGACGGTCTTCGAGGCCTCGTCGAATTGCACGTTGACATCGGGAACTCTGGTCAGTGCGATCGCAACCGCCTTGACGATCAGGTCGTTGACGCTGATCTTCACGCCCGGCACCGTCGCATTGATCTGAGCGCGCAGGTCGAGTGCGGCGTCCATGATGATCTCGGTGTTCACCCGGAAGTGCGGCGAGGTCTGGTAGGACGACTGGAGCCGCTCGGCGATCGTGCGGCGCATCGGCGTCAACGGCTGCGGGGTCGCCTCGTTGACACTCGCCGCTGCTGCCACCGGCTGAGTGGCGGGTGCTGCCGCGACCGGCTGACCCGCCTCGAGCTTGTGGATTGCCTCCTCGACATCGGCTCGGCAGACCCGTCCACGGGCCCCGGTCGCCCGGCAGTCATGCAGATTGATGCCGCGCTTCTTGGCGAGCTTGCGGGCCACCGGGGTCGCGCTCACCGTGGAGTCGTCGGCGTGGCTGCGCGGACGAACCGGTTTGCGCTCACCCGCGGGCTTCGCGGCGAGCTGGCCGCCACCGGCGGTAATGGCCTTCTCGACATCCGCGATGCTCACTCGTCCGCCGCGCCCGGAGCCGGACACCTTCCCCAGATTTATGCCGTTGGCCTTCGCGAACCCGAGAGCACGCGGAGTCGCGACTATATCGTCCGCGGTCTGACCGGCCAAGGAGGCGGGCACGACCAGTTCACCCGGACGAGGTGGCGGTGCCGCGGCTGCCGGCACAGCCGACGGGGCGGCGGACGCTGCCGCGGCAGGCTGCGCAGTATCGGTGGAAGCTGCGTCGGATGCCGCGATGAAGGCGTCGACCTCCGCATCGGAGACCTCGGCCGGAGCGCTCACTGCGAGCAGTGCCCCCACCGGGTAGGTCTCGCCTTCCTTGCCGATTCGACGGCGCAGTACCCCGTCGAATGACGCCGACAGCTCATTGGTGATCTTGCTCGACTCGACCGTGCACAGCGAGTCGCCCTCCTTGAAGGTCGCTCCCTCAGCGACATGCCAGCTGCCGAGCAGACCTTCCTCCATCGTCAAACCCCACTTGGGTAGGGTGATGGCTTGGATCCCGGCCATGGTTCAGACCTCCACGATCGAGCGGACTGCGTCCGCTACCTTGACCTCGCTCGGCACCCATTCCTTCTCGAGCGCGGGAGAGAACGGCACCGGGGCATGCGGCGGAGTGATCAGCCGGATGGGCGCCTTGAGCTCGGAGTAGAGGTTGGTCGCGATCAGCGCCGTCACGTCGTGGCCGAAACCACAACGCGCAGCCGACTCGTCGACGACGACCGCTCGTCCGGTAGCCGCGACAGATTCGAGGATGGCCTCTTCGTCGAGCGGGCTGGTGGTACGCGGATCCACGACCTCAACTGAGATGCCCTCACTAGCGAGCTGGTCGGCGACCCGGTTGGCCACCTGAACCATATTCGCCAAGGCGATGATCGTGACATCGTCGCCTTGGCGGGTGTAGTTCGCGACACCGAACGGAATCGTAAACGGCTCGTCCGGAACTTCACCCTTGAGGTCGTATAGCGCCTTGTGTTCGCAGAAGATCACCGGATCGTCATCGCGGATAGCGGTCAGCAGCAGCCCGCGGGCATCGTAGGGGCTGGACGGGCAGGCGACCTTCACGCCGGCTGTCGAAGTGAAGATGTGATACGGCGAGGCCGAGTGCTGGGCCGCAGCGCCGATGCCGGCACCGATGATGCCGCGCATCACCAGCGGGGTCTTGGCCTTGCCGCCGAACATATAGCGGAACTTCGACGCCTGGTTCCAGATCAGGTCGTAGCAGACACCGAAGAAGTCCATGAACATCAGCTCGGCGATCGGACGCAGTCCGGTTGCGGCGGATGCGGCCGCCAGGCCCATGATGGCCGACTCGGTGATCGGGGTGTCGATGACCCGGTCGTCGCCGAACTCGGTCCACAGGCCCTTGGTGACGCCC
>NZ_JAVTWX010000011.1:0-3394 GCF_032229645.1 Brooklawnia sp. | reverse complement strand
GGTGCGCCCACAGGGGCTCGAACCCTGGACCCGCGGATTAAAAGTCCGCTGCTCTACCAACTGAGCTATAGGCGCTTTGACCAAGACAAGGTTAGCGGCATCGTCCGCAAGATGCATAGCGCGGGTCCACGTGCCGTCGCGCTAGGCTCGCGTCATGGACCGCCGTATCCCCCTGACCAGCGCACCTAATATGCGAGACCTCGGCGGCCTACCCGTAGATGGCGGCACGGTCCGCACGCACGAGATCTACCGCTCGACGATGCTCGCCGAACTCAGCGACGACGATCTTCGCACATTCAAAGAACTGGGCATCCATGTCGTCTACGACATGCGCACAAAGGGCGAACGAAGCGCAGCACCCGATCGTCTACCTGCCGGCACCGAGATCGTCGGCCTCGATGTGCTCGCCGATCATTCGATGGACCTCGCCGCCAATCTAGGTCAGCTCAGCAGCAACCCCGAGGCCCTCGCGGATGTCTTGGGCAGTGAACAGGCCGAGACGCTGATGGCGCAGACCTACCGCGATTTCATCAGCCTGCCATCCGCACGCCGGGCCTATCAGCGCTTCTTCCAGGGACTGGCCGACCCGGGCCGCGGGGGTGCGGCGCTCGTCCACTGCACTACCGGCAAAGATCGCACCGGCTGGGCGGCTGCGTCTCTGCTGCTGCTCCTCGGTGCGGACGAGCAGACCGTGCGCGACGACTATCTGCAGACCAACACCGATCTGTTGCCTGCCTTGCAACCGCTGATGGACATGGCCGCCGAACACGGAGTCGAACCCGATCTACTACTTCCGATCCTGGGCGTCCGGGAAGCCTATCTGGACGCGGCGCTCGACCAAATGGCGTCCCGATACGGCAGCATCGAGGATTATTTCACCGGCGCCCTCAACCTGCAGGCATCTGACCTGGACGCCCTGCGCTCCCGGTTCATCTCGTAGTCACATCGGCACCGAGCTCGGGCAACCAGACTCGCATGGTCGTCGGTCCCCGATTACCCCACGCATAGTAGGGTGCCAGCGGCACGTCGATCGCATCGCCCCGACCCGCACCCGCACCCGCACCCGCACCCGCGGCACCGTACGGCCACGCTGCATTCTCGTGCGTGATAAGGCGAGCAGCGATTACCGCCCCGGTGTCCCCGTCAGCCCGAGGCTGTGCTCCCGGCTCGATCTCGTAGCCGTCGATGCCGATACCATCCGGCAGGTCAACCGATTCCGAGCACAGCACCAGCGGCCCGCGTTCTACCGCGACCGTACCGCGCACGGCATCGATCCTGCTGTCGGGCAGCGTCCGTCGCGGCTCGAGTGGCAGCTGCAGACTGATCGTCCGCCCAACGGTAACCCCTTCAATCCGGTGAGTGCCGGGCGACACAGCGTGCCCGTCGACCATCGCACCCTGCGCCCAGCCCGGGATCCGAAGATCCAGCACGAACGCACCCGGGGCCTCGGCGACGCTGATCAGTACCCTGCCATCGTCGGGATAGTTCGTCTCGACACTCAACCGGACGCATCCCGAGGCGAGATCGACAGCAAGCTCTGCGCTGGCATATTGGACGAGTTGGACTCCCTCGTCCGAGCTGGTGGCCAACAGGCCGGCCAAACTCGCGAACGTCCGAGCCACATTGGTCGGACAGCACGAGACCTCGAACCAGGGCGCACGCAGCGACGAACTGGCCCGCGGCAACGCTTCGTCCACGGTGGACTGGGCAGCAGGGGTGCGCCGGTGCAACGTATTGGCGTAGAAGAACGCGTTTCCTTGTGCCGAGGGCGAGGTGGCCACGATGTTGTACAGGGTGCGTTCGATGATGTCGCCGTAGCCGAGTTCCCCGGTCGCCAGCAGCAACCGCCAGGCGACCATGATCGATCCGATCCCGGCGCAGGTCTCGCAATATGAACGGTCGGGCGGCATCTCGAAGTCGTCGCCGAACGCCTCGTCTTGATGATGCGATCCCATCCCGCCGGTGATATAGGTTCTACGGGCGAGTATGGCGTCATACTGCTTCTGAGCCACCCTCAGCAGCCCGGCATCACCCTGCTCCACCGCGATATCGACCGCCGCCGCGCACAGGTAGAGGGCCCGCACGCAATGACCCCGCAGGATCGTCGAGTCCCGGAACGGTTCGTCGTCCTGATAGTAGGCACGTCCGAACTCGATGTCCGGCAAGATGCCGTTTCCACGCCGGTCAAGAAAGATGCGCGCCTGCTCAAGATAGCGAGGATCGCCGGTGACCCGGGACAATTCCGCCAACGCCACCTCAATCTCCGGATGGCCGCAGATATCGTCCCTGCCGTCCTCGCCGAAGGTGGCGAGAAGATGCTCGGCCACTCTCAGCGCCACCCGCACGATCGTCCCCTGATACCCGGTGCGCATCCGCGCGATCGCCGCCTGAATGAGGTGGCCATAGCAATACAGCTCGTGCCCCCAGGCGAAATCGGAATAGCGAGGCTCCTGGCCCGGGTTGCCGAACCGGGTGCTCAGATATCCGTCGTCGCACTGACAGGCCTCGATCAGTGTGCCGAGACGCTCGATCTCGGCGTCCAATTCGGGATCGTCGGTGCGGCCCACCTCCCACGCCATCGACTCGATGAGCTTGTAGACATCGGAGTCGGAGAATTCCCGCCCTTGCCGGTGCCCCGCTACGTCGCCGACAGCGGCGTGGACGAAGTTGTCGATCCACCCGACCTTGGTCTCCCACTTCAACGCGTGAGGGATGATCGCCTCGCGGTTGAGCTGCTGACGGTGCCCCCAGAAGCCTCCGGTGATGCGCACACTGTCGATACCCAGTGGCCTGAGCGCGCCTTCACTTGGCGCGACCGGCATGAAAGCCGCGCGGCCAAGGCTATCGCTTTGCTGATGCATCCGACTCAGCCCTTCACTGCGCCTGCGGTGAAGCCCTTGACGTAGTGCTTCTGCAGGGCCAGGAAGAGAATCAACGCGGGCAGCGTCAGGATGACGACCCCGGCGGTGGTGCTGCCGTAGTCGATGACGCCCATCACCTTCTGGCGCATGTTGACCAACGCCAGCGGCAACGGAGCGTTGTTCATCGACACCAGGTACAACGAGACCATGAAGTCATTCCATGCCGCGAGGTAGGCGAACAGACCCACCGTGATCAGAGCGGGCCGCACCGAGGGCAGCATCACCTTGAAGAAGGCACTGAGATCGGTGCAGCCGTCGATCTTCGCGGCCTCCTCAAGCTCCTTGGGTACCGCAGCGAACGAGTTACGCATCATGAAGACGCCGAAGGGCAACTGGAACAGCGTCAGTACCAGCCCGACACCCACCAGCGAGTCGGCCATGCCGATCCTCTTCATCCACACGATGAGCGGAATCAACAGGGCCGCCACCGGCACCATCATCACGGAGAGCACGAGGACGAAGAGTAGATTCTT
>NZ_JAVTWX010000010.1:0-20019 GCF_032229645.1 Brooklawnia sp. | reverse complement strand
ACGGCTCCGCAGTACTCCAAGCGCTGAGATTGCGTATCCGCTGGGCGCGCGCCCTTCTACCTGCCCCGCGGCCGCCCACCCCGGGTGGGCGGCCGCTGTGCGTTTGGGACCCGTTTGTTGCAGCCGTCTGTCCGGCCACTACGCTTAGCCCTTATGGCACGATTATTTGGAACCGACGGAGTGCGTGGAGTGGCCAACGCCGACCTCACCGCTGAACTCGCCATGGAACTGTCCGCGGCAGCTGCCAAGGTGCTGGGCGAGGCCCGCGCTTTTGCTGACCGGCGCCCCACGGCGCTGGTAGGGCGCGATACCCGTATCTCGGGCGAGCTGCTCTCGGCGGCGGTGAATGCGGGGCTGGCCAGTACCGGCGTTGACGTCATCGATGTGGGCATCGTGCCGACACCCGGCTTGGCCTATCTGGTCAATACGCAGGACGCCGATCTCGGTGTGATGCTCTCGGCCTCCCATAATCCGATGCCCGACAATGGCATCAAGTTCTTCCAGCGCGGCGGCGTCAAGCTCGACGACTCGATCGAGGACTCCATCGAAGAACGGCTCAACGAGAACTGGAAGCGTCCGGTCGCCGGGAGCGTCGGACGGATCCGCGCCGACGAGGCCCACGCTCTGCGGCGCAGTTACATCGATGCGCTGGTGGCCAGCCTGGAAGGTGCTCGGCTGGATGGGTTGAAGGTCGTCGTCGATGCGGCGAATGGAGCCGCGTCCTTCACCGCAGTAGCGGCCTTCGAGGCGAGTGGTGCCACGGTCGTCGGCATCCACAACAACCCCGACGGCCTCAACATCAATGACAATGCCGGATCCACTCACATCGGGGGCCTGCAGGCCGCCGTCGTCGAACACGGCGCCGACCTCGGCATCGCCCTCGACGGCGACGCCGACCGCTGCCTGGCGGTGGACGCGACCGGTGCGGTCGTCGACGGTGACCACATCATGGCGATCCTGGCGCTCGATCTCAAGGAGCAGGGAAAGCTGCACAACAACACCCTGGTTGCCACCATCATGAGCAATCTCGGGCTGATCAATGCGATGCGCGAGAACGGCATTCAGGTCGAGCAGACCCGGGTGGGGGACCGCTACGTGCTCGAGGCAATGGCCCAGAACGGCTTCACCCTCGGGGGCGAGCAGTCCGGACATGTGATCATCAGCGAATACGCGAATACCGGCGACGGTGTGCTGACCGGCTTGCATATCGCTGCGCGGGTGGCGCGGTGCGGACGCACGCTGGCTGAACTGGCGTCGGTGATGACAACCCTGCCGCAGGTGATGATCAACGTGCCGAATGTCGACAAGATGCGCGCGGGCATCGATCCTGAGATCACGCGCGCGGTCACCCAGGCGAACAATGCCCTGGGTACCAGCGGACGCGTGGTGCTGCGTCCCTCGGGCACCGAGCCGCTCGTCCGGGTGATGGTCGAGGCCACCACGACCGAGAGCGCCCAGCAGGTGGCGCAACGGCTCGCCGAGCTGGTCGCCGCTCGCCTGGCCCTTTAGGACCCTCGCGGTCCTTGGGCAGGCGCCGTCGCGGGCTGATCAGATGCGCCGGATCCGCACCTCGGAAATCACATGATCGCTGCCCTTGCGCAGAATCGCGGTGGCCCGTTCCCGGGTCGGCTCGATGTTCTCGATCAGGTTCGGCTTGTTGATCCCGTCCCAGACGGTGTTGGCCTGCTGCACCGCCTCATCGTCCGAAAGTTCGGCGTAGGCGCGGAAGAAGCTCGTGGGATCGCGGAAGGCGGTGTCGCGCAGCGCCATGAACCGCGTCACGAACCACTGCCTGATGGCGGATTCGTCGGCGTCCACATAGACCGAGAAGTCGAAGAAGTCGCTGATCGTCAGATGGCCTCGTCCGGCCGGCGCGGGCTGCAGTACGTTGAGGCCCTCGACGATCAAGACATCCGGACGAGTGACAGTGATCCGCCGGCCGGCGACGATGTCGTAGATGACGTGCGAGTAGACCGGTGCCTGTACTTCCTCGACGCCGGATTTCACCGCGATTACGAAGTCGAGTAGTGCCCGGCGGTCGTAGCTCTCGGGGAAACCCTTGCGGTCGAGGATGCCCCGGGCCTGGAGCACGGCGTTCGGATGCAAGAAGCCGTCGGTGGTGACCAGATCCACCCGGGGATGGCCGTCGGATTGACGAAGCAACTCCTGCAGAAGCCGAGCGGAGGTGGACTTGCCGACGGCGACGGAGCCTGCCACACCGATGATGAACGGGGTCTTGGTGGGGGCAATCTTCAAGAAGCCGTAGGAATCGGCATAGAGCTGGTCGTGGTTGATGCGGTAGAGATTCAGCAGCTCGGCCAGCGGCAGATAGACCTCGGCCACATCGCGTTCATCGGTCGGATCCTGGAGACCGCGCAGCCGGGTCACGGTGGCGGTATCGATGTTCAACTGACAGTCTGTCGCAAGATCTGCCCACGCCTGGCGTGGCACATTAACCCATGGGCTGGTCACGGTATCCGACCTCCGTGTCTCGACATGCCGGAAAGCCTAGCGGTCGGTGGGATGCCCGGCGAGTCCGGACGCGCGGCATGCCGGAGCTCGGTTCGTCCCCGCCCGGTACGGGTAAGAGCGTAGATAGCGCATCAGATATGGTGTTCCCATGTGCGGAATCATTGGCTATGTCGGCCCACGCGACGCGCGTGAGGTCATCATCTCGGGACTGCGACGTTTGGAATACCGCGGCTATGACTCGGCAGGCATCGCAGTCGTCGCCGATGGAAAGCTGAGCGTCGCGAAGAAAGCAGGCAAGCTCGCCAACCTCGAAGCCGAGCTGGCCACGCTGGACTTCCCCGTTGCGCATCAAGGCATCGGCCATACCCGCTGGGCCACCCATGGTGGGCCGACCGACGAGAATGCTCACCCGCACGTTTCGGCCGACGGTCGGGTCGCCGTCGTGCACAACGGCATCATCGAGAACTTCGCGGAGTTGCGCGCCGAGCTGACGCAGGCCGGTGTCGAGTTCAATTCCGAGACCGACACCGAGGTCGCCGCTCACCTGCTCGCCGCCGAACTGCAGGCCAGCGGCAACCTGATCGATGCGATGCGCGCCGTGGTGGAACGTCTGCAGGGTGCCTTCACCCTCGTCGCCGTCGATGTCGCCCGGTCCGGCGAGGTCATCGCGGCCCGTCGCAACTCTCCGCTGGTGGTCGGCGTAGGAGACGGGGAGAACTTCGTGGCATCCGATGTGCTCGCCTTCATCGAGCACACCCGCGACGTGGTCGAACTCGGCCAGGACCAGATCGTCCGCATCACAGCGAACGAGATCGAGGTCGTCGGCTTCGACGGTGAGCCCGCCGAGACCAAGCGTTATCACGTGGACTGGGACACCTCCGCGGCCGAGAAGTCCGGCTTCGACTGGTTCATGCGCAAGGAGATCTTCGAGCAGCCGCAGGCGGTTGCCGACACCCTGCTGGGCCGATTCAACTCCAAGGGAGAATTGGTGCTCGATGAGATGCGCGGCATCTCTCCCGAGGACTTGCGCCGCATCAACAAGATCGTGATCGTCGCCTGCGGCACCGCCTACTACGCGGGCATGGTTGCCAAGTACGCAATCGAGCACTGGACGCGGGTGGCCTGCGAGGTCGAGGTGGCATCGGAATTCCGCTACCGCGATCCGATCATCGACCCGCAGACCCTGGTCGTCACCATCAGCCAGTCGGGCGAGACCGCCGACACCTTGATGGCCATCCGGCATGCGAGGGTGCAGGGCGCCAAGGTGATCGCGATCTGCAACACCAACGGGGCCACCATCCCGCGTGAATCGGACGCGGTGATCTACACCCACGCCGGTCCCGAGATCGGTGTGGCCTCGACCAAGGGCTTCCTCACCCAGCTGGCCGCCTGCTACCTCCTGGGTCTCTATCTGGCTCAGGTGCGCGGCATGAAGTATGCGGACGAGATCCGCGTCATCACCGACGAGTTGGAGCGGACCCCGCAGATGGTTCAGCAGATGCTGGACGGCGCCGATCGGATCTACGAGTTGGCGCACGATCTGGCAAAGGCCGAGGACTTCATCTTCCTGGGCCGCCATGTCGGCTATCCGGTGGCGCTCGAGGGGGCGTTGAAACTCAAGGAGATCGCCTACCAGCACGCCGAGGGATTCGCCGCCGGTGAGCTCAAGCACGGCGCGATCGCGATCATCGAGCCCGGCATGCCGGTCTTCGTGGTCGTCCCGCCGGAAGGTCGCGATCAGCTGCGCGACAAGGTCGTGAGCAACATCAAGGAAGTCAAGGCTCGTGGCGCGTACACCATCGTCCTGGTCGAGGAGGGCGACGACAGCATCGAGGCGGACGCCGATGTGATCATCCGGCTGCCGCACCTGTCGACGTTGCTGCAGCCGATGGTGGCGACCGTTCCGTTGCAGCTCTTCGCTTGCGAGCTGGCGACCTTGCTCGGTCACGATGTCGATCAGCCGCGCAACCTGGCGAAGTCCGTCACCGTCGAGTGAGACGGCCATGATCATCGGCCTCGGGGTGGATATCTGCCAGATCGACCGCGTGGCGGCCATGCTGGAGCGCCGCCCTGGGCTGATGGATCGACTCTTCACTGCCGCCGAGGCACGCACCCCGGACGGCAGGTTGCGGTCGGTGGAGTCATTGGCTGCGCGGTTCTGCGCCAAGGAGGCGTTGGCCAAGGCGCTCGGCTCGCCCGGCGGTATGAGCTGGCTGGACGCAGAGGTGGCCACATCGTCCAATGGCGCACCCGAGTTCGTCATTCGCGGTACCGTTGCGGCGAGAGCCGCCGAATGCGAAGTGGCGAACATTCGGCTTTCATTGAGTCATGACGGTGGGCTGGCAACGGCATTTGTGATCTGTGAGGGGAAATCGTGATCGGGATTCAGTCTGTGGCAAAGATCCGCGCTGCCGAACAGGAGTTTGCCGAAGACAATCCAGGCGTCAACTTGATGTTGCGCGCCGCCGATCAGGTGGCCAAACTCGCCGAGCAGATGGTTCCCGAGGGGACGATCCTGGTGGCGGTAGGGCCGGGCAAGAACGGCGGCGACGGCTTGTTCGCTGCCCGCAAACTGGTGCGCGACGGCCGCCGGCAGGTGATGGTCTGGCCGGTCACCGGCACGGCTCACCCGCAAGGCGTGGTCGCTGCGCGGCAGGTGGGTATCCGCTTCCTCGATGACCTCGATGTCGGTCGGCTGCTGCCCGATGTCTCACTGGTCATCGACGCGATCACCGGTATCGGCGGACGAGCCGGCCTGCCGCAGAACGCTCAGTGGTTCGCCGAGATGTGCGATGTCTTGAAGATGCCGGTGCTGGCTGTCGATGTGCCCTCCGGCCTGGCCCCCGAGGACCACCACCGTACCGAGCACGTCTTGGAGGCCACCCGGACGATCACCTTCGGTGCGCCCAAGCTCTGCCACCTGGCGCAGCCTGCCGCCAGTGTCTGCGGCGATGTCCAGGTGGCCGATCTCGGGCTGCAGCTACCCCGCTCGAATCTGCGTCAGATGCAGCGGGTGGATGTGGCGCGCTGGTGGCCGTGGCCGACCCCGTACGCCGACAAGTACTCCCGTGGCGTGCTCGGTGTGGACACCGGCTCGACCCGCTATCCGGGTGCGGCAGTGCTGTCTGTGACCGGCGCGGTCTATTCGGGAGCAGGGATGGTCCGGTTCGTCGGCTCCGACCGGCTGGCTGATCTCGTCCTGCGCAAGCTGCCATCGGTGACGGTCAATACCGGCCGGGTGGAGGCCTGGCTGGTGGGCTGCGGTTGGAGTGACGAAGGCTCCGAAAAGCGGTTCGGACCGATTCTCGAATCCGGGGCGCCCGCAGTGGTCGACGCCGATGCGCTGCGTCATCTGCCGAAGAAGCTGCCTGACGGGTGGTTGCTGACACCGCATGCCGGCGAACTGGCGGGCCTGCTGGGCATCACGCGCGCCGAGGTTGAGGACGATCCGATCGGCAAGGCATACGAGGCCGCCCAACGGTGGCAGACGACTGTGCTGCTCAAGGGCGCCACCCAGTACATCGCAAATCCGTTCCAGGAACGGGTCACACTCGCGATCGCCGGACCGTCATGGACGGCGCAGGCCGGCTCGGGCGACGTCCTCGCCGGCATCTGCGGCACGCTGCTGGCGGCCGGGCTGGCGGCTCCCAAGGCAGCTGCGCTCGCCGCGTCCGTGCAGGCGATGGCGGCCGCGCAAAAGCCGGGGCCCTTCCCGCCGGATGTGGTCGTGCAGGCCATCCCCGAGGTGCTGGTGCAGCTGGCCGAATTCAGTCACAAGCCGATCTTGGCCGGCGAGCTGACGCCCAGGTCGATCGCGGCGCAGTAGTAGTCGAGGAGTTGGTCGCAGAGCTTGGGCCACGTCCGCCCTTCGACCTGAGTTCTGCCGGTCTGCCCGAATGCCGTCCGTTTGAAGCTGTCGCCCACCAGGTCGCTGACGTGGTGGCGCAGCATCGTGAGATCGCCGGGCGTGTAGAGCCAGCCGTTATGTGAGGGCTCGATCAGATCGATGGGCCCGCCCCGGCGTGGCGCGATCGCGGGCAGCCCGCTCGCCTGCGCCTCCTGGATCGTCTGGCAGAAGGTCTCCGATTCGCCGGGGTGGACGAACAGATCGAGCGACGCGAGGAAGCGGGGCAGTTCGTCCCCGGCCTTCATGCCCACGAAAACCGCGCCGGGCAGTTGCGCCTCGAGTTCGGTGCGCAGTGGACCGTCTCCGATGATCACCAGCCTGACGCCCGGCATGTCGGCGAGCACGCGTAGATCCTCGACCTGTTTCTCGGGTGCCAGTCGTCCCATGTAGCCGACCACGACCTCGCCGTTCGGCGCCCAGGAGTCGTGCAGCCATTGGTCTCGTTTGGCCGGGTTGAAGCGTTGGGTATCGACTCCTCGTCCCCAGACATCGACGCGGGAGAATCCGTGGGCGATCAGCTGATCGCGGGTGAATGTGGACGGCGCCAGATTGATGGTTGCCATGTTGTGCACCTTGCGAAGGTGCCGCCAGAAGATCGGCTCGGCTGCGGGGTAGCCGTATTGCACGGCGTAGCGGGGCACCTCGGTCTGATAGAGGGCGACGCTGGGTATGCCCAGGTCGGCCGCCGCCATCACGCCCTTCGAGCCGAGGATGACCGGGGCGGCCAGGTGAACCACATCGGGAGCGAAGTCCGCCAGCAGCTTATGCACCGAGTTCGCGGAGGTCGCCGACAACCGCATGTCGGGGTACCAGGGCAGGTATAGCGAAGCGGTGGTCACGACCGGGAAACCGGCATAGCTGTCGGGAACGCCGCGAGGGTCATTGGGGGCGATAACCAGAGCTTCATGGCCGCGTTCTCGAAGATGTTCCAAGGCTCGAAGCACCGAGTTGGTTACACCATTGACAGACGGCAAGAAGCTTTCGGTTACAAATCCGACTCGCACATCTGACAGTCTAGGTTGTCTGTGAAACCGCACGTGACGCGCAGCTGCTTTCCAGGAGTCTCCGGAAGTCGATCGTGGCCCGAGTTGCGGCAGCCGTCGGCCGAGGTTTCGGCCTTCGCGGGACGCGCGCGTAGACTGGCAACCCGTGATCGAATCCGAGCTGGACGAGCAACTGCAGCTGCGGCTGGCCGAGCCGAGCGATGCTGAAACGATGCTGCACGTGATCACCCAGGCTTTCGGTGGGCGCAAGGCCCTCGACCCGCCGGCGGACGCGATGAGCGATACCCTGGCCGATGTTCAGGCACGGATCGCCACCCAGATCGGTGTCATCGCCTCCGACGATTCCGGTGTTGCGGGATGCCTGTTTTGCTCGCTTCACCCGGACTCCGGCGTGCCGTCGGGCATGTTGCACCGGGTCTGCGTGCTCCCGGGGCACCGCCGCAATGGGGTGGCCTTTCAGCTGGTCGTGGCGGCTGCAGAGTTGGCTACCCGCGCCGGCATGCGGCGGCTGCAATTGATCGCTCGCCGAGAGCTTCCCGATGTCGTTGCCTGGTGGCAGGCCTACGGCTTTGACGTCGCCCGCGAGTTGGACGAGCATCAGCTGCTTCTCGACATCGCACTGCCCGCCAGTGTCCGGATTCCGACCGCCGGCCAGATGCGCGATTTCGGCACCCGGCTGGCAGAATTGCTCGCCCCGGGCGATCTCATCGTGGTGAACGGCGAACTCGGTGCGGGCAAGACCACGCTCACCCAGGGCATCGCCGACGGGCTGCAGGTCTGTGGTCCGGTGACCTCGCCCACCTTCGTCCTCAGCCGCATCCATCGTCCGACCGGCGCGGCACCGCAGCTGGTGCACGTGGACGCCTACCGGCTCGGCTCGGCGGCCGAACTCGACGACCTCGACCTGGACGAAACGCTCGGCGAGTCTGTCACCCTGATCGAATGGGGCGCCGGTCTGGCCGAACACCTGGCTGCGGACCGGCTGGAGATCGACATCGAACGCAGTGACGACATTGACGACGACACCCGCCTCGTGACAGTTCGCGGCGTCGGGCCGCGCTGGCGGGGCGTGGATCTGTGGGCGCTGGCCGGCGAACAGGGGGAAATGTGAGTTCTGATTCCGGGTGGGTGCTGGCGATCGACACCGCCAGCGGCATCAATGTGGGCTTGGCCCACGGCGGCCGGCCGATCGATTCGCGAACCGAGACCAGCTCCCGCAAGCACGTCGAAGAGCTGATGCCGATGATCGACGAGTTGCTCGGCGCACACGAGCTGACTGCGTCCGATCTGTCGCTGATCGCGGTCGGTGTCGGGCCCGGGCCTTTCACCGGGCTGCGGATCGGGATCGTGACTGCTCGCACACTGAGTGTGGTCGCCGGTGTACCGGTGCGCGGATTCGGCAGCCTGGACGCGATCGCGCTGGCCTGGCTGGTCGGCGAGTCGCGTCCGGACGGCGATGTCGTGGTCGCCACCGACGCTCGCCGCAAAGAGCTCTACTGGGCGAGCTACGACTCGTCCGGCAAGCGGCTATCCGGTCCAGCGGTGACGATCCCCGGTGGTCTGCCGTTGTTGCCGGTGGGTGGGCCGGGCGTCGAGGTCTATCCGGAGGCCTTCGTCGACCGCATCGCTCCCGGTGCGCCGCATCGTCTGGACGCAGCGCTGGCCGCCGCGTTGATCGACCAGCTTTCGGACACCGGTCTGGAACCGGCATATCTGCGAAAGCCTGACGCTGAGGTTCCGCGTACTCGTAAATCGGCGTTGGCCTCCACAGCCAAGCTGCGCATCGCTTACCGACAGGAGAAACGATGATCGTCTCCACCGCAAACCGCAATGACCTGACCGCATTGCTGGGCCTGGAAGAATCCGGATTCGCCCGTTCGGAGCGGTGGAGTGCGGCATCTTGGGTCAGCGAACTCGATGCCCTGCACCGGCTGGTGCTGGTCAGCCGCGACTCGTCGGGAGTTGAGGCGGTCGCCTGCTTCAGCGTTCTGGACGACACCGCTGAACTGCTGCGGGTGATCGTCGAACCGGGCCAGCGCGGTCGCGGAGTGGGTCGCCGGTTGGTGAGCGTGGGCAAGGAATGGGCAGAGGCTTCGGGTGCTGACCGGATGCTGCTCGAGGTGCGTCAGGACAATGCCGCCGCGCTGGGGCTCTATTGTGCCGCGGGTTTCGAGCCCATCTCGCGTCGCCGCGACTATTACGGTCCCGGGCACGATGCGGTGGTCATGGAGTGTGCGCTGCCGCATCCCGCTCTCGCGGCCGGCGCCCGGTGGTGGGCATGAGCGCTCCATTGGTGCTGGGCATCGAGTCCAGCTGCGATGAGACGAGCGTCGGCATCGTCCGGGGTACCGAATTGCTCGCGAACGAGGTGGCGAGCTCTGTCGAACTGCACGCCCGCTTCGGCGGCGTTGTACCCGAGGTGGCGTCGCGTGCCCATCTGGAGGCCATGGTTCCCACCCTGGAGCGTGCCCTGGCTACCGCGGATGTCGACCTGGGTGAGGTGGACGCGATCGCAGTCACGGCCGGCCCGGGGTTGATGGGCTCGCTGGTCGTCGGTCTTTCCGCAGCGAAGACGCTGGCGTCGGTATTGAAGGTGCCGTTCTTCGGTCTCAATCATCTGGTCGGGCACGTCGCGGTTGACATCCTCGATCACGGCCCGCTGCCCAGCCCGGTGCTGGCGCTGCTGGTCTCGGGTGGTCACACTCAGCTGCTCGCTGTCCGCGACATCACCGGCGACATCACCGAAGTGGGCACGACCATCGACGACGCCGCGGGGGAGGCCTATGACAAGGTGGCGCGGCTGCTCGGTCTCGAATACCCGGGTGGGCCGGTGATCGACAAGGCCGCCCAGGGCGGTGATCCCAAGGCGATCCGCTTTCCGCGCGGCCTGACCGCACGGCACGACCTCGAAAAGCATCGCTTCGACTATTCCTTCTCGGGATTGAAGACCGCCGTCGCGAGGTACGTCGAGCGGGCCGAACGCGATGGGCAAGAGATCAGCGTGCCAGATGTGGCGGCCAGCTTCCAGGAGGCCGTCGCCGACGTGCTCACCGCCAAGGCCATTGACGCTTGCCGAGAACTCGGTATCGAGCACATGGTGCTGGGCGGCGGGGTAGCGGCCAATTCGCGGCTGCGCACCCTGCTGGCGGAACGCTGCGAGCAGGCCGGCGTGGAGCTGCGGCGTCCACGTCCGGGATTGTGTACCGATAACGGCGCGATGATCGCGGTCCTGGGTGCCCAGGTGATCGAAGCCGGACGCGCACCGAGCAGCCTGCGGATTCCCGCCGATTCCGGCATGCCCGTCACCCAGGTCATCGCCTGACCCTTCGATCCTGCCCGAGGTGAGGTCGCCATGCCCTTCAGTCCGGAGCTGACCACGCTCGGCTTCGTCATGTCCCCGGACGGCGATCAGGTGCTGATGGTGCATCGCGTCGGCCGGTCGGACGACGAACAGCTGGGCAAATGGAACGGGCTTGGCGGCAAGGTCGAGGCGAACGAGGACGTCTGGTCGGGGATGGCTCGCGAGCTGCGCGAGGAGGCCGGCATCGAGGTCGTCTCCATGCGGCTGCGCGGCACCGTCAGCTGGCCGGGCTTCCACGCAGATGGCGCGTCCGTTTTCGGATTCATCTTCATCGTGGACGAATGGACCGGCGAGATCCCCGAACGCAATGCCGAAGGACCGCTGGCCTGGCAGCCGATCGCGGCGCTCGCCGAGCTGCCGATGTGGGAGGGCGACCGCTTCTTCCTACCCCAGACGTTCGATCGTTCGATCGAGCAGTTTCACCTGGTCATTCCCTATCAGGACGGACGCCCGCTCGGCTGGTCCGGTGTCGTCCGATGAGCGAGCAGGCGTCCTGGGATGAACGAGTGGCGGCCACCGAGGCAGCCATGGCCGAGGCCGACCCCGAATCACTCGGAGCTGCCGCACGACTGCGTGCCCGATTTGCGCCCGAGGTGGCGGCGTTCGCGCTGACTCAGGCGAGCCTGCGCCGCAAGGCCCGGACCAAGTTCGGCGACCGGGCAGCCACGAGGTGGTTCACCCGCGACGGTTTGGAGCAGGCCTCTCGTTCCTCGGTCGCGGCATGGCGAGCAGAGCGTTTCAGGGCTGCCGGAGTGCGGCGGGTGATCGACCTGGGCTGTGGCATCGGTTCGGACGCCCTGGCGTTTCTCGACGCGGGACTGGATGTCGTCGCCGTGGAGGCCGATCCGTTGACCGCCGAACTGGCTCGTGCGAATCTTCCGGGCGCTGAGGTGATCTGCGGCGACGCGACCCTTGTCGGGCCCCGATTGTTGGCCTCGTCCGAGCCGGCCACCGGTGTTTTCGTCGACCCGGGCCGCCGCACCGCCGCCGGACGCAGCTGGCGGGTCGCGGACTTCAGCCCGTCCTGGGATTTCGTGCTCGGGCTGCTCGACAGCGGGCTACCGATCTGCGTCAAACTCGGCCCCGGGGTGCCGCGCGAGCTCATCCCGGACGGTGTCGAGGCCTGCTGGGTGTCGGATCGCGGCGATGTCGTCGAGGCCGGGCTCTGGAGGCTCGGACCGGAGCAGGCAGGTGCCAGCGCGGCTGTGTTGCTGCCCGACGACGACCGGATCGAGGCGGATCCGCTCGCGTCCGAGCTTGTCGTCGCCGCCCCCGGACGATTTCTGCTCGACCCGAACGGCGCTGTCATCCGGGCCAAGGCGATCGGCCGGATCAGCCCCAGGACCTGGCTGCTGCACCCCGAGGTGGCCTATTCGTCGAGCGATGAGTTCGTCGAGACGCCCTTCGCGTCCTGCTTCGAGGTGCTGGAGACGCTTGACTTCAACGTCAAGGTGCTCAAGGCCTGGGTACGCACCAACAAGATCGGCACCCTGGAGATCAAGAAGCGGGCGGTGGACATCGACCCGGCGCAGTTGCGCCGCAGCCTGAAGCCCTCGGGCCCGAATGCCGCGACCCTGATCATCGCACGCACCACCACTGGGACGAAGGCCCTGGTCTGCCGTCGGCTCTGAGCGTTTGGTTGCCGTCCCAGCGAGCCATCGATGGCCGCTCCGCTGCGCATTGCACAGATCCTCGACGCGGCGCACCGCCGCCCCGGGTCGAACAGCAGCTGGCGAAAGTCGCGGCGGCTGCCGAATGTTCGCTGGTCGCTGTGGTTTTCGGTAGCTTCTGCGGGGTGGAGCCGCTACGCGAAAGGGGCGAGCCGGCGACGCCGACGCGCTCGCCACTCACCCCGTCTGGCACTCGGCTTGTCTGAGTGCCAATAGCGGGGCTAATGTGGTTTCTGGCACTCGACCAGCTCGGGTGCCAACGATCGGAACGGCACCCGCGACGACGTCCCGCTCGTACTGCAACGTGACACCTAGACAACAGAAAGGGGTTTGAACGTGGCAACCACGATCAAGCCGCTCGAGGACCGCGTCCTCGTTGAGCCTCTCGAGGCCGAGACCACCACTGCTTCGGGTCTGGTCATTCCCGACACCGCCAAGGAGAAGCCGCAGGAAGGCAAAGTCGTCGCCGCCGGCCCGGGTCGCATCGACGATGCGGGCAACCGCGTGCCGATGGACGTCAAGGTCGGAGATGTCATCATCTTCAGCAAGTACGGCGGCACCGAGGTGCGCTACAACGCTACTGACTACCTGCTGCTCAACGCGCGCGACATCCTCGCCGTCGTCGAGAAGTGAGGCGCTGATTCATGGCTAAGCAACTTCAGTTCGACGAGGAGGCCCGCCGCTCTCTCGAGCGTGGTGTGGACACCCTCGCCAATACCGTCAAGGTGACGCTCGGCCCCAAGGGTCGCTACGTCGTCCTCGACAAGAAGTTCGGTGCTCCCACCATCACCAACGACGGTGTGACCGTCGCCAAAGAGGTGGACCTCACCGATCCCTTCGAGAACCTCGGCGCTCAGCTCGCCAAAGAGGTCGCCACCAAGACCAACGATGTCGCCGGCGATGGCACCACCACCGCGACCGTGCTGGCTCAGGCGCTGGTGCATGTGGGCCTGCGGGCCGTCGCTGCCGGTGCCAACCCGATCGGTCTGAAGCGTGGCATCGACAAGGCCGTCGGCCTGGTGATCGACGAGCTGCATTCGGTAGCCCGCGATGTCGAGTCGACCGCCGACATGGCCAATGTCGCGACCATCAGCTCCCGTGACGAAGAGATCGGCGAGATCATCGCGCAGGCCTTCGACAAGGTCGGCAAGGATGGCGTCATCACCGTCGAGGAGTCGAACACCCTGGGCACCGAGCTCGACTTCACCGAGGGCATGCAGTTCGACAAGGGCTATATCTCGGCGTACTTCGTGACCGATCAGGACCGCATGGAGGCCGTCTTCGACGATCCCTACATCCTGATCAACCAGGGCAAGATCAGCAACATGAACGAGTTGCTGCCGATGCTCGAGAAGGTCATCGCCGCCCACGGTCAGCTGGTCATCATTGCCGAGGACGTCGACGGCGAAGCGCTGTCGACCCTGGTGGTCAACAAGATCCGCGGTACCTTCAACGCCGTCGCAGTCAAGGCTCCCGCCTTCGGTGACCGCCGCAAGGCCATGCTGCAAGACATCGCCATCCTGACCGGCGGCGAGGTCGTCGCTCCCGAGGTCGGCCTCAAGCTCGACCAGGTGGGTCTGGAGGTGCTCGGCCGCGCTCGTCGCGTCGTCGTCACCAAGGACAACACCACCATCGTGGACGGCGCCGGCGACCAGGTCGAGGTCAAGGCCCGCGTCGAGCAGCTGCGCAGCGAGATGGAGCACACCGATTCGGATTGGGATCGCGAGAAGCTCGCCGAGCGGGTCGCGAAGCTCGCCGGCGGCGTCTGCGTGATCAAGGTCGGGGCTGCCACCGAGGTGGAGCTGAACGAGAAGAAGCACCGCATCGAGGACGCCGTCTCGGCTACCCGCGCTGCGATCGAAGAGGGCATCGTCGCCGGTGGTGGCGCTGCTCTGGTGCACGCCGCCAAGGTGCTGGACAATGTCGAGGTCTCCGACCACGACGAGCGCGTCGGCGTTCAGACCGTGCGTCAGGCTCTGGTCGAGCCACTTCGCTGGATCGCTGAGAACGGCGGTGTGCCCGGCTACGTGATCGTGGCCAAGGTTGCCGAACTCGGCCCCAACGAGGGCTACAACGCCAAGTCCGGCGAGTATGGCAACCTGATCGATCAGGGTGTCATCGACCCGGTCAAGGTGACCCGTTCGGCGCTGGCCAACGCGGCCTCCATCGCCTCGTTGCTGCTGACCACCGAGACCCTGGTTGTCGAGCAGAAGGACGACGAGGACGACGCGAAGTAGTCGCTGACCGACTCATTTCGAAAGTCAT
The DNA here is from genome assembly GCF_032229645.1 of Brooklawnia sp. Lineage (NCBI taxonomy): Bacteria > Bacillati > Actinomycetota > Actinomycetes > Propionibacteriales > Propionibacteriaceae > Brooklawnia > Brooklawnia sp. The sequence continues at coordinate 5,340 of NZ_JAVTWX010000010.1, read as the reverse complement.
CGGGTGCAGCCTGATCCCATCACGGGATCCGGCTGCACCCGATGCTCGTTCGAGGCTATTCCCCGGGGCCATGCCTTCGGTGACGGTTCGGCATCGATCCGATGATCAGCGCGGCCGGTGCATTGGCCGACCGGCTACTATGCCTGGGTGCAGCAGACGAGCCGGGGAACAGTGATCGGACTCGCAGGCACCACCTTGTTGGCGATCTCGGCCTGGCTGGCCTCGCCGTGGGGGCTGGGCTTCGCCGGACGATCCAACCCGTTGCCCATCCGCTGGGCTCACACGCTGCCCGCCGCCATCGGTGTGGCGCTGCTGTTCGTCGGCTGGTTGAAGGTGCGTGGCGCCGACCAGCGGCAGGCCTGGCGCATCTTCGCGCTGTGGTGTCTGCCGCTGCTCTGCTGCCCGCCATTGCTCAGCAAGGATGTCTGGGCCTACCTCGAACAGGGCTGGATCGTGCTCAAGGGGCATAACCCGTATACGACCCCGCTCAGCACGATCGGCGGTCCGTTCCAGTTCGGCGTCGACAGCTATTGGAAATTCACCACCACCATCTATCCGCCGCTCGCCTTGCAGATCCAGGCCGCGATGGTCGCGATCAGCGGGGCCAACCCGGTCTGGTCGGTCTTCGCCATGCGGCTGCCCGGTGTGTTGTCGGTGATCGGCATCGGCGCCTGCCTGCCGCGCATTGGACGACTTGCCGGCCAACCGCCCGGAAATACCCTTTGGCTAGGGGTCTTGAATCCACTGGTGATCGTCCATTTCATCGGCGGCGGGCATAACGACTCCTGGGGCGTAGCGCTTGGCGTTTTCGGCATCTGGCTGGCCTTGCGCTGGAAGCACTGGTGGCCGCTCGGCTGCGTGGCGGTTGGACTGGCCATGGCCGTCAAGCAGCCGCTTGGCCTGATGATGGTCGGCGTTGCGCTGGCGGGTGTCGCAGCGGGCCCCGGCACAACGCACCGGGAGGCCTGGAAGACAGTCTTCCCGAAGGCGCTGTGGCGGTTGCCGCTGGGTCTGGTGGGCACTGTGGTCGGCTTCGCGATCCCGACCCTGGCGTCCGGCTGGGGCGTCGGCTGGGCAACCGCGTCCGGCTCGCCGCAAAGCGCCGGCAGCCAATCGATCGTCCACACCTTGGCAGCCGCGGTCGACATGTTCACCTCGGTGTCGCTTCGCGGTGCCGTGTCGGTGCTCACGCCCATCTTCCTGGCCATCGGCCTGGCCGCGATCGGCTGGATCGGTTGGAAGCAGGCGGCCGCTCGTCCGATCGCGTTCACCGCCTGGGCGCTGATCGTCTTCGCGTTCAGCTACCCAAGCCTGCAGCCGTGGTATGTGCTGTGGGGAGGCGTGCTGCTGGGGGCGGTCGCGATCAGCCGGACAGCCGGTCGCTGGGTGATGGCCGGCGTTGCCGCGCTGCTGACCACCAGCGTGCTGCTCGACTACGCGGGCTTTCCGATCCCGGTCGCGCAGGGCATCGGGGTGGCCCTGGCGCTGCTGCTCGCGAACTGGGCAAGGCGCGGTCGGATCGGGCGGCTAAACTGGCCCTTTCCAGCCGTGTGATGGAAGGGATGTGCGGTGTCTGAACAGTTGACTCCCGCCGGAATACCACCAATGTTCGAGACTCTCGGCCTGACGTTCGACGATGTCTTACTACAGCCCCGGGAATCGGATGTCATCCCAAGCGAGGTTCGCACCGGGGCTCGGCTGAGCCGCAATATCACCCTCAACGTGCCGTTCCTGTCAGCAGCCATGGACACGGTCACCGAACAGCGGATGGCCATCGCCATGGCGCGCGAGGGCGGTCTGGGCATCCTGCACCGCAACCTCTCGATCGATGAGCAGGCCAGGATGGTCGACCAGGTCAAGAGGTCCGAGGCCGGCATGATCGATGAGCCGATCACGATCAGCCCGGACGCGACCCTGCGCGAGGCCGACGAGTTGTGTGCCACCTACCACATCAGCGGTATTCCGGTGGTCGACTCGTCGATGATGCTGCTCGGTATCATCACCAACCGCGATATGCGCTTCGAGAGCGATCCCGGACGACTGGTCGGCGACGTGATGACCAAGATGCCGCTGGTCACCGCTCCGGTCGGCATCAAGTCGGACGATGCGCTGGGGCTGCTGGCCAAGAACAAGATCGAGAAGCTTCCGCTCATCGACGAGGCCGGACGACTGCGCGGCCTGATCACGCTCAAGGACTTTGTGAAGTCCGATCAGTACCCGAACGCCTGTAAGGACCCCCAGGGCCGGCTGCGCGTCGGGGCCGCCGTCGGCGTCTTCGGGGACGCCTGGGAACGCGCCATGGCCGTCGTCGACGAGGGCGTCGACTGCCTGGTCGTCGATACCGCCCACGGCCACTCCAAGGCTGAGGTGGAGTTCATCAGGCGACTCAAGGCTGAACCTGCCACCCGCGATGTCGACATCATCGGCGGCAATGTAGCCACCTATGAGGCGGCCCTGGCGCTCATCGCGGCCGGGGTGGACGGCATCAAGGTCGGCGTCGGGCCCGGCTCGATCTGCACCACCCGGGTTGTCGCGGGCGTCGGTGTGCCCCAGATCACCGCGATCTACGAGGCGGCACGCGCCGCCAAGCCGGCCGGCGTGCCGGTGATCGGCGATGGCGGGCTGCAATACTCCGGCGACACCGCCAAGGCAATCGTGGCAGGTGCCGACACCGTGATGCTCGGCTCGCTACTGGCCGGTTGTGAAGAGAGCCCTGGCGAGCTGGTCTTCATCAACGGCAAGCAGTTCAAGAGCTACCGCGGCATGGGCTCGCTCGGTGCGATGGCCACCCGAGGGCGCACCATGAGCTACTCCAAGGACCGCTACTTCCAGTCGGACGTGACCAGCAACGACAAGATCATCCCCGAAGGCATCGAGGGCCAGGTGCCCTACCGCGGGCCACTGTCCCAGGTGCTCTACCAGCTGTCCGGCGGGCTGCATCAATCGATGTTCTACTGCGGCGCCCGGAGCATCGCGGAGTTGCAGACCAACGGACGCTTCGTCCGGATCACCGCCTCCGGGCTGCGTGAGTCGCATCCGCACGACATCCAGATGACGATCGAGGCGCCGAACTACGTGAAGCACTGACCGGGCACAAGGGCGGCGTGTCCCAGGCCCGCCTGATGGCCGATGTCGGCGTCGGCGTGCCGGATCGCCTAGATTGGTGTGGCGTTCAGCCGAATTGGAGGATCCATGTTGTACGACATCGGACGAAGCAAGCGCGCCGCGCAGGCGTTCTCGCTGGATGATGTAGCGATCATGCCCACTCGCCGCACCCGGGGGATCGAGACCATCGATCTGGAGTGGCGCATCGATGCCATCACCTTCGACTTCCCGCTGATGGCCGCACCGATGGACTCAGTGATGAGCCCATCGACCGCGATCGCGTTCGGTCGCCTCGGCGGGATGGGGGTGCTCAACCTGGAGGGTGTGTGGACGCGTTACGCCGACCCCCAGCCGCTGCTCGACGAACTCGCAGCGATCACCGATGAGGCCGAGGCCACCCGCAGGCTGCAAGAGGTCTACGCCGAGCCGATCAAGGCAGAGCTGATCTCCGAGCGGCTGCGCGAAATCCGGGAGGCGGGCGTGCCGGTCGCCGGCGCGCTCAGCCCGCAGAACACCCAGGAGTTCGCGGCAGTCATCGAGGCCTCCGGCCTGGACTTCTTCGTGGTGCGCGGCACTGCGGTCAGCGCCCAGCATGTCTCCAACGCGGTCGAGCCGCTCGATCTGACCCGGTTCATCTATGACCTCGACGTGCCGGTCATCGTGGGCGGCTGCGCGACCTACCAGACCGCACTGCACCTGATGCGTACCGGCGCGGCCGGCGTGCTGGTCGGCTTCGGCGGTGCCGCCACCTCGACCAACCGGCAGGTGCTGGGCATGGAGGTGCCGATGGCCACCGCGATCTCGGATGTCGCCGAGGCCCGCCGCGACTACCTGGACGAGTCGGGAGGCCGCTACGTGCATGTGATCGCCGACGGTTCCATGGGCTACTCGGGCGATGTCGTCAAGGCGCTGGCCTGCGGTGCCGATGCCGCGATGCTGGGCACGCCGCTGGCCCGCGCCACCGAGGCACCCGGCAGTGGCTGGCATTGGGGTGCCGAGGCCTGGCACGAAAACCTGCCGCGCGGACGCCGCGTCGAGGTGGGGCAAGTCGGCAGCCTGAAGGAGGTCGTGCTCGGCCCGTCGCATTCGCCGGACGGCACCATGAACATGGTTGGTGCGCTGCGCCGCACACTTGCGACCACCGGATACACCGAGGTGAAGTCCTTCCAGCGCATCGACTTGATCATCCACTGAGATGACCGAGGATCGCGACCGCACCATGGCCGAACTGCTGCGGCTGCGCGGCAGCATCGACAATCTCGACGCCGCGCTGATTCACATCATGGCCGAGCGCTTCAAGATCACTCAGCGGGTCGGCAGGCTGAAGGCCCAGCACGGGCTGCCGGCCGCCGACCCCGGCCGGGAGGCGCACCAGATCGAGCGGCTGCGTGAACTGGCGATCGCGTCCGATCTGGACCCCGAATTCGCCGAGAAGCTGCTGAACTTCATCGTCCGCGAAGTCGTGCGCCATCACCTGGAGATAGCCGACGGTCATCCCAAGGGTGGCGACTGACGAAATCAGGCGATCACATCGCCCGAATGCACATTGCTCGGAATGCCGACGACCACGGCACCCGGCGCGACATCCTTGACGACAAGCGCATTCGCGCCGATCTTGGCATCGTCACCGACCGTGATGTCGCCGATCACCTTGGCCCCCGCACCGATCAGGACGCGGTTGCCGATGGTGGGGTGGCGCTTGAAACGCCCGCGGGCCCGACCACCCAGGGTGACCTGGTGATAGATGAGCACGTCGTCGCCGATGATCGCGGTCTCACCGATCACCACGCCCATGCCGTGGTCGATGAAGAATCGCCTGCCAATGGTGGCACCCGGATGAATCTCGATGCCGGTGATGCCGCGGGCAATCTGGCTGAGGAGCCGGGCCGGAAAACGCAGTCCCGGCTTGTCCCACATCCAATGCGCGGCCCGGTACATCCAGATCGCGTGAAGGCCCGAATAGATGATCGCGATTTCCAACTTGGACCTGGCCGCCGGGTCCTCACGTTGCGCGGCGGCCAGATCCTCGTTGAAGCGCGAGGCGATCAGGCGAATCCTCGAAAACAAGCTCACAAGACCATCCAATCACCTTGAACAGGCTTCGTCGATCAGAACTGCTAGGACCCTCCAGAGAATTACCGCTGCGTGTCGCTTCCTGGATCGGGCGCCTGATTGCGTTCTCGGCCACGCCCACGTGCTACCAGCACGAGGGCGAACCTCCGCCTTATCATGCAT
>NZ_JAVTWX010000009.1:0-3401 GCF_032229645.1 Brooklawnia sp. | reverse complement strand
GCGAGCGGTGCTTGCGGTGCACACCGTGGCTGGCGCGCAGGCCCTTGAAGCCGTGGCGCTTGACGACACCCGCGGTGCCCTTGCCCTTGGTGATGCCGGTCACGTCAACGACGTCGCCACCGGCGAAAACATCGGCGGTGATCTCCTGACCGATGGTGTACTCGGTGGCATCGGAGGTACGCAGCTCCACCAGATGCTTGCGGGGGGTCACTCCCGCCTTCTCGAACTGCCCGGCCTGCGGCTTGGTCACCGACTTGGCGCGAACCGCCCCGAAGCCGAGCTGAACGGCGGAGTAGCCGTCGGACTCGGGGGTGCGCACCTGGGTGACCACACACGGGCCGGCCTGGATCACGGTCACCGGGACGACGCGATTGTTCTCGTCCCACAGCTGGGTCATGCCGAGCTTGACGCCCGCCAGCCCCTTCACCTTGCGTTCACTAGTCATATCAATCGACCTCACGGGAGCTTGATCTCGATGTCGACACCAGCCGGCAGGTCGAGACGCATCAGCGAATCCACCGTCTTGGGGGTCGGGTCGAGGATGTCGATGAGCCGCTTGTGGGTACGCATTTCAAAATGCTCGCGACTGTCTTTGTACTTGTGCGGAGAGCGAATGACGCACCACACGTTCTTCTCGGTCGGCAGCGGCACTGGGCCGGCAACCTTGGCACCCGTCCGGGTGACGGTGTCGACGATCTTGCGCGCCGACGAGTCAATGACCTCATGGTCATAGGCCCGAAGCCTGATGCGGATCTTTTGTCCCGCCACGGTTGTTCCTTCTACTCGTGCAGCCGGAATCCGGACCCGAAAATGGCCCAAATCCCGCCCAACATCGCTTGTCAATGCCGTATTGCTCGACCCCCGTGGTCGGGCGTGTCGCACATGGTTCACCGCACTACCCACAAGCCCTCTGTTCAGATGCTTGCCAGCCCGCAGCGCTCGCCCTTGAGAGACGATCGCCAGCGCAGTGGGCAGTGCCCACGTCCAGCTGGTGCGGCTTCACCGGCGGTCACGCCAACTTGGAAGCCTGCGCTCCAGAACCCTCGCCTGTGCGTCCGGCCTCGACAGTTCGACTGCCTTATCCGCGGCGCGCACACAATGGCTCCAAAGGAGCAACCTGTAAATCATCGCACGGAGTTGGGGCTGGTTTCAAATCGGGTTGCGGCTCCAGGCTGGCAGCTGGTGCCTCCCTGCCCCCTGTGTCTACCCTCCCCACCCGGATCGTGTAGCTCCAACGCCCGTCATGGGCTCCCGCGCTACACGATCAGCCAAGGACCCCGCCGGTGCAGGGGCGGGGTCAGAGCTCGTCCTTCAGTCGGGCGATCCGGGCCAGACTCGAATCCTTGCCCAGGATCTCCATCGACTCGAAGAGCGGCGGGGAGACCTGCTCACCGGTGATCGCCACCCGCACCGGGGCGAAGGCGAACTTGGGCTTGAGCGCCATGCCATCCACCAGCGCCGTGTTCAGCGCCTCGTGAATGGCAGCGGTCGTCCAATCGTCCAGCTGCCGCAGGGTCTGCTCGGCGGCAGCGAGCACCTCTGCGGCGTGGTCTTTCAGCTTCGAGACGGCCACCGGGTTGATGACCAGCTGATCGTCCGGGGTGAAGAAGAACTGCAGCTTGGGCAGAGCCTCCGCCAACGTCACCAGGCGCTCCGAGATCAGCGGGGTCGCGGCGCGCACGAGTTCGCGTCCGCCCTCGGGAATCTGGCTCCACTGCCCCGACTCCAGCCCATAGGAGACGATCCGGTCGGCCAGCTGGTCGGCGGGCAGCGAACGGATGTAGACGCCGTTCAGCCAGTCGAGCTTCTTGACATCGAAGATCGGCCCGACCGTGCTGACTTTCGCCCAGTCGAAGCCGTCGACGAAATCGTCGAAGCTCGAGACCTCTTGCTCGCCGTCGGCCGGCGGATAGGCCAGCAGCTGCAGAAAGTTGCGCAACGCCTCCGGCAGATAGCCCTGCTCGCGGAACCAGAGCAGCCGGGCCGCGGGGTTCTTGCGCTTCGAGATCTTCGACTTGTCGGTATTGCGCAGCAACGGCATATGCGCGAAATCGGGCATCTGCCAGCCCAGCCACTTATAGAGCAGCAGGTGCTTGGGGGTCGAGCTGATCCATTCCTCACCGCGCACCACGGTGGTGATGCCCATCAGGTGATCGTCGACCACCACGGCGAGATGGTAGGTCGGGAAGCCATCCGCCTTCAAGATCACCTGATCGTCGGGACGAGGAGCCTTTACCTCGCCGCGGATCAGGTCGTGGAAGCTCAGCGGCAGATCGTCGGGGATCAGCATCCGCACCACCGGAGTTTCGCTGAAGCCAGGCAGTTCGGCACGCTGCTCGCGGGTCATGCCCAGGCAGAGCCGGTCGTACCCGGTGTCGGCCTGCTTGCTGGCCTGCTGCTCGGCACGCATCTGCGCGAGCCGCTCACCCGAACACCAGCAGTAATAGGCATGGCCGTCGGCAATCAGCTTCTCGACGAACGGACGATAGGTGTCCAGCCGCTCCGACTGTTTGTAGGGAGCATGCGGACCGCCGACCTCGGGACTCTCGTCCGCGTCCAGGCCGAGCCAGCGCAACGAGTCGTAGATCTGCTGTTCGGAACCCTCGACCAGCCGGTTGCGATCGGTGTCTTCGATGCGGAGCACGAATTGCCCGCCGGTCTTGCGCGACCATGCCTTGTCGAACAACGCCATATAGGCGGTCCCGACATGCGGATCGCCGGTGGGGCTCGGAGCAACACGGGTACGGGCTGGTGTGGTCACGGCGCACCATCCTACCGTGGTGTGCGGCAGTCCCCTGCGGTCGCGCACCTCCGAGGACGACCTCCGCTTCGTGCCATCAGGGCTGCGACCCACGATGAGCAGGCTGCGCGATCGGCTTCGTTAACGACCGCTGAGAGTTCGGCCGGTGACCGCACAATCTGCCCACAAACCGCCACCGGCCGGCCCCGTGCCGGATACCGTGTGTGCATGCGAGTCTATGACGTACTGAAGCATAAGGGCCATGACGTGGTCGTGGCCTCGCCGGATGCCACTGTGGCCGAGTTGCTGCAGTTGCTGGTCGAACACCGCATCGGGTCTGTGGTGGTGGTCGACGATGGACGGCCCGTCGGTCTGGTGGCCGAGCGCGATATCGTCAGCGCACTGGCGGCTGCCGACGACGATGTCCGTACTCACCTGGTCCGGGAGGTGATGGAGAGCATCGCGCACGTCGCCGCGCTCGACGATGACACCGCCGACCTGGCCGCCACCATGACGGAGTTCCGAATCCGCCATCTGCCGGTGGTCGATCAAGACGGCAAGTTGCTCGCGATCGTCAGCATCGGCGACGTCGTCAAGGCACGCCTCGACACGCTCACCGACGAACGCGATCATCTCATCAACTACGTTCAGCAGTAGTTCT
>NZ_JAVTWX010000008.1:11924-20198 GCF_032229645.1 Brooklawnia sp. | reverse complement strand
CGCCGCGTCCGCCGGCCCCGATCGCGGTTATCACAGCCGCCTGCCCAAACCGGTCGCCCGTCGGGCCGGGGTGTTGATGGCCTGCGTGATGGCGTCCGCGCTGCCGATGATCCGCACCCGCTGCCTGGCCCTGGTGATCGCCGTATACAGCAGTTCGCGGGTGAGTAACGCAGAATCGGGGGTGGGCAGCACCAGGGTGACCGCATCGTATTCGCTGCCCTGCGACTTGTGCACCGTCATCGCGTGCATTGTCTCGGTGGAGTCGAGTAACCAGGGCGAGCGCAGTCGTGGTCTATCGCCACTCGACAGCGCCACCTGGGTCTGACCGTCGATGCGGACGACGACTCCGGTATCTCCGTTGGAGATCCGCAGATCCGGAGCATTCCGGGTGACCAGCAGCGGCCTGCCCAGGTACCACTCGCCCTCGCGTCCGTAGCCCGGGATCGTGCGTCGCAGTTCCGCTTCGGCGGCCCGCGACCACCCGCCGACTCCGTAGCGTCCCTGCCGGTGGGCACACAGCAGCCGGTGCGCGTCCACCGCTGCCAGCGCCGCAGCTGGATCGCCGTGCCGCGCTGCGGACACCATCGCCTGCCCTTGCGAGACGACATCGGCGTTCAAGGATTCGACCGTGGCGATCATCTGAGGTTCCGGGTCGGTGTCGATCCAGGACAATTCCTCGCCGCTGCTACACAGAAGCTCCAGTGCGTCGCCGGTACGGGCGCCGAGAACGGCATCGGCGAGTTGCTGGATGGGTCCCGCGAACCGGTGCGAATAGGTGAGTTCGGTGATCGCGCTGTCGGGTCTCCCGCCGGCGATCGGCAACCCGGCGCTGACGATGTCGGCGAGTACCGCGCCGGCGTCCACCGACGACAGCTGATGCGGATCCCCGACCAGCACCAGTCGCGTAGTTGGCCGCAGCGCCGCCATCACTGCGGCCATCAGATCGAGTGAGACCATCGACATCTCATCAATGACGAGCAGATCGTGCGGCAGCGGATTGTCGGCGTCGCGCGTCATCCGACCGCCCGGTCGTGCCCCGAGCAGCGCGTGCAGGGTGGTCGCGGGACGAACCTGAAGATGCTTCCACCCCGGACCCCGATGATCGTCATGCGCCAATGAAGCATCCAGGGATTGCTGCATGCGCGCTGCCGCTTTGCCGGTGAATGAGGCGAGCGCGACGCTGGTACGCGTGGGCGTCAGATCATCCAGGACGCGCAGCAGCTGAGCGATCGTGGTGGTCTTACCGGTTCCCGGACCACCGGCGATGACGCTCGTCCAGCTACTGAGTGACGTGCGGACGGCGTCGCGTTGAGCGGCGGTCAGCTCCGGTCCGCCCGCCCACTGCCGTGCAGCAGCTGCCAGGCTATCGTCCAGCAGCCGCTGGTCTAGGGCGGGCGGCGGCATGGCGATGCGGCTGGTCAGCGCCAAACGGACGCTCTCCTCGGATTGCCAATTGCGTTCCAGGTAGAGCTGCTCGCCGACCAGGCGCAGCGGGCGCTGATTGGCTGGTGGCCCGGCGCCGACCGCGATCAGCGGGGAATCGGTCAGCAGCGCCAACCAGGCCGTCGTCTCGGGCCACGCCAGCCCGCCGGTCGCCGGATGCGCTTCGCCGATGGGCAGGCAGACCGAACCGGACTCCTGAGCGCCCAGACAGAGCGCGACTGCCAGCAGCACCTCGGGCTGCTGCTCGCCGGTCAACCACGATAGCGTCCGGGCCAGGTGCACTCCGCTCCACGAGATCGCGCCGGCAATCGCGAACTCGGCGAGCAAACCGGTGGCGACCACCGGAGGTTCGAGACTGTCGTCGGTCATCGTCCACCTCCCGCCAGCACCTCGGACGCGGCCACGATCATCTCGGCCGGCGGCGACCAGGTGAAGACGCCGCTGGGCATCGTGCCGAGCACAGGCGTGTCGGCGCCACTCATGCCGCGCACGAAGAGATAGCCGACACCGCCCAGGTGGATGGCCGGGTGATAGCCCGGTAGCCGCCAGCCCAGGTAGCGGTGCAGCGCCACACTGTAGAGCAGCGCTTGCAGCGGATAGTGAGCCTGGCACATGGCTTCGGTCATCGCCTCGGGCGTAAAGCGGGTCAGCCGGTTCGTCTTGTAGTCGAGGATCACGTAGCGCTCATGATCGCCGGGTACCTGCAAGACGACATCGATCGAGCCGGTCAGGAAGCCGGCGAGCGTAGTTTGTGCCGCTGCCGAATCGGCCAGCTGGGCACCATAGCGCTGCAGCGGATCGGCCTGGTCGAGCAGGGTGGTGAAACAACGAGCGAGGTCGCTCACTGTGCGACGATGCCCGGCGGCCGCACCCAACGGTACCTCGAAATCGAGTTCGGCGAGCCGCCTGGCCGCGCCCAGATCGCGCAGCGTGCGGTCACCGGTCAGCACACCGAGCGGCGTGGTCACGATCTCTACCAATCCCGCGGTCAGGGCATCGGTGTCGAGACCCGTCAACGGGTAGCGGGCACTCAATCGCTGCACGGACGAGCCGAGGTCGGCCTCCAGCCGAGGGCTGGCGGGGTCAACCTCTTCGAGCACCGCGTGCACCAGACTGCCGAATTGGACGCCGCCGGGCAGCTCCGCCAACGCGGAAACGCCCGCTGCCTCGGCCGGTGGCTCGGCGGAATCCGCGGCCTTCGCAGCGTCGGCATCAGCGTTCACCTCGACTTCATCGAAACCGGGGCCTGAGGCCGGCAGCGGGCCCAGCTCGTGGATATCTGCCGTCAAGCCGGTGTACGAGGTGCGCGTCCATGCCCGGTCAATGTGATCGGCGAAACCGCGGGCATCGAGCAGCCCCGTGAAGGTGGTCTCGCGCGGGTGGTGGCCCGATCGGTGCGCGATCTGATCGGGGTCGACCTGCGTCACATTCACCTTCGCGGGCCGCCGCAGTGCGACGGCGCCCTGCAAGAAGAACCCCGGTTTGAGTGCGGTCGTCCAGGAGTCGTTCATCAGTAGCCGGTGCAAGGGCGAGCAGACGGTGTTCTTCGTGGGGGTCCACCAGCAGATCAGCAACGACTGGGCCCTGGTGCAGGCGACGTAGAACGCCCTCAACGATTCGGCGAGGTCTTCAGCCTGATAGCCCTCGATGCGATCGACCCGGCCGCGCGGCGAATCGACATCGAGCACCCGCTCGCCGCTTTGGTGGCCGACAACGGGCTGATCGCGGTCATCGATCTCCGGGGTGTACTTGTCTGCGGCCTGAGGCAGCAGGACGATCGGGAACTGCAGACCTTTGGCCTTGTGAACCGTCATCACCCGGACGGCGGGACGATCGGTCGGCAGCCGGCGAACCCGCTCGTCCTCATCGGCTTCGCCGGCCCGATCAATGCTTCGTGACAAGAACTCGGCGAGTGCCGACGGCGTCAGATGCTGCGTCGACTGGGCCTCGTTCAGCAGCTCTGTGATGTGCCGCAGATCGGCGATCAGTTCTTCGCCGCCTGGAGCGCTCAGGAGTCGCGCGTAGAGTTCGCGCTCGGCAACCAGCGTCTCGAAGACGGCTGCTACGCCCTGGCCGGCCAGCCGCCGCGCGCACCGCGTGAGCAACGAGGTCATCTCGACCAGCGCATCATCGCCGGCAGACGAGATGTCGGCGCTGGTCCAGCCGATCAGACTGGTCAGCATCGCACGCCGTTGATGCCAACGATCGGGGGTCTCCAGTGCCTGCAGCATCGTCAGCCAATCGTCGGCAGCTTGGGAGGCGAAGACGCTACGCTCTCCGCTGAAGACCGCCGAGTATCCCGCCCCGACCAGGCGTGTGTGAATCTGCCGACCCACCTTGTTCGTCGTAACGAGCACGCAGATATCGGCTGGCCGCACCGGCCGCCAGTGACCATCCGGATCGCATAGCTGGTGGCTGCCGTCCAGCAGCAGTCCGATCTGTACCAGCAGGTCGGAGGCGATGAGCTCGCGCGCCTCGAACGCCTTGACCTGCCCAGGATCGATGGCGCGCACCCGCACGACCTCGGCGGGCTCTGTCGAGTTGTCCCAGCGGATTCGGGGTTGCTGCCGGGCGGTGTCGACGCGCTGCAGCGTGATGCTCACTCCCGGCGAACCCAGGTCGATGGGCCCGAAGAGGTTTTCGATGCCGCGGACGATATCGGGGTCCGAGCGGTAGTTCGTGCCGAGTCGCTGCAGGTTGCCTGCCTGCTTGCGGGCCTGGTCGTAGGTTTCGATGTCACCGCCACGAAAACGGTAGATGGCCTGCTTGGGATCGCCGATCAAGATCAATGCCGAACGCCCGGTGAAGCCGGCCTTGAGGAACGCCCACTGGGCCGGATCGGTGTCCTGGAATTCGTCGACCAGCACTACTGAGAATCGCTCACTGAGAACCGTAGCAGCCGCCTCGCCGTCGTCCGGGTCGGTGAGCGCGGCCGACAGTCTCAGAATCATGTCGTCGTATCCGAAGACCCGGCGGGCGCGTTTCCTCGTGTCGAGTACATCGCGCACCGCGGACGCGAACCGCACCCGCAGTTCGGCGTCCGGGCTGGACGCAAAGAGCCGGTCGGCCAGATGAGTGGCGGCCTGTCTGCCGAGTGCCTGTGCCAGCTCCCAGCCGAGACGCTGCCAGCGTTCGTCACCGAGGTAGACATCGGCGATCACCTCGTCGATCAGCACGCCAGGATCGGCCTCCAGCTGCGTGACCTGATCGTGGTCGGCCAGCACACCTAGTTCGTCGAGCATGCGAGATGCGAATGTGTGCAAAGTGAAGATCGGGGCGGCGTCGACCTGCCCGATGGCCTGATCCAGCCTGTCGGCGCGTGCCCGCACCAGCTGCGGGTCGCCGCCGGTGAGCAGCATCGTCACCGGATCGCCGACGTCGCGTTGGCCTGTCAGCAGGCAACTGGCGAGCGCCGCCTTGCTGGCGATGAGTCTGCTGCGAATGCCGTCGCGCAGCTCGCTGGTGGCTCGCCGGGAGAACGTGACCGCCAGGATCCGATCGATCGGCAGGCCCTCGGCAACATATCGGGTGACCAGCGCGGCGATCGCGTGTGTCTTGCCGGTGCCCGCGCTGGCCTCCAAGACCATCGTGGTGCCGGGTGCGGGCAGCGGCTGATCGAGCCGGAAGATCTCACTCATTCGGCACCACCGCCGGGCGCCATCTGTCGAGATGGTCGCCGATGGGCGAGATCACCTGGCCGACCAATTCCTCGAATCTGCCCGGCCAGGCATCTTTCAGGTCATCGAATCCGGGGAAGAAATACCGCCAGTTGGCGTCTTCCTCCCGGTACGCCTGCCGCGCGCGGTCGATCGGCTCGCCGGACTTCCAACTCAGCAGATCGGCATGAGCAGCGGCGGTGCGAAGCGGCAGCGGCAGGATCTTCTTCAGGCCGACGCGGCGGAGTTCGATGAGGTCGGCGAGCACTTGCCGCGCCTGGGCTCGCGACGGCGCACCGAGCCGATAGCAGCGTTTGCCGACCAGCAGCCCGCCGATCTGCCCCGAACCAGCGTCGGGATCGGCGGCGGCCAGTAGGAGCCGCAGCCAGCAGCTCAGTGCGTCGTCCGGCTTGGGATGACCGAAGCGTCTCACCACCACCTGGCCATCGAAGAGCTGAACGCGGCCCTGCAGCCGGACGCCGGACAGCTCCAGCTGACAGTCCGCGAGGGTCAACTGGCCGGTGGTGGCGGCGCGCACCGAGCGTGCGACGTCCTGGGCATCGGCCAGTTGCTTGTCGAGCACCAGGCGTCCGACGGGCCCGGGCAGCACTCGTCCCGACAACCAGACGCTATTGCGGGTCTGCTCCGCATCGTGACCGGCACTGAGCGCGTCGAACAGGTCGTTGCCGACCGACCAGCTGGCCAGATGATCCGGAGCGATCGGAAGGCTTGTCTGAAGCTCATGATCGAACGACGAACGCGTCGTCCCGGCGGCCTGACGCAGCAGCGCGCGGGCCGGGTTGACGAAGAAGGCGATCAGCTGGTCGATGTCGACCTCGAGTTCTGCGGGCACCACGTGCTCCAGTTGCCAGTGCGGTGTCCGCGGAGCCTGCGCGGATTGCAGCGCGCGGGCTCCCTGCAGGCCTTGCCGATCGAAGCTGGCCGGCTGCTCGACGCCGCTGATCGCATAGTCCTGCCAGCCGTGCGGATGCAGCGGATGCCAGCGCACGAGGGTCTCCTCGGGACGGGCCTGATCGGCGGACGAGGATCGCCACTGCCCCGCAGCGCCTTGAACAGCGCAGGCATCGATCAGTTCGGCGATGCAGACCGGCGCCGGGCGAAGCGCGCCGGAGGATTGGTCGGCGCCTTGGGTGATGACCACGACGTCGTCCTGGGCACTGAGCAGTGCGTCGAGCAGCCGCTGGCGCCGCACCGCACGACGGTCGGTGGTCCAGTGCATGGACGCCTGATGCCCGGCCGAACGCAACAGGTCGTCGCCGTCGAAGCCTGCGGCACCGGGAAAATGCGTGTCGTCCAGACCCAGGATGCACACCACCCGGGCTTCGACGCCGGCCAGGTCACCCAGGTCGGTGACCAGCAGCGATCCATTGCCGTAGTTCGGGCGCCGACGGGCCGAGTTGCGTTTCGAATCCAGCCAGCAGGCGATATCGCCAGCGTCCAACAGACCATAGCGTCCGGTCGTCTGTTCGCTCAGATCGGCCAGTTCGCCGAGCGCGTGGCTGAGCTGCCAGCTGTCCTCGAATTCGGTCGAGGTGAGCAGCTCGATCGCCTCTCGTAGCTTGTCAGCCCAAGCTGGGGGAGGTGCCGGAGCAGCGAACGTCTGACTGATCTTGCGAACCCGCGAAACCAACTCGGCGAGCCGGCCGATCAGCCGGGCATCGGAGCCCTGCACCTGGTCGAAGGGGGCGGAGGTACCCAGCGCCACCGGAGGCTCGCTCGCCAGCGCAAGGCTGATCAGCATTCGCTGGACTCCGGCAAGCCAGGTCGATTGCGTGATCGCCACGCCATTGCGACGCCGCTGTTCTGCGTCCACGCCCCAGCGGATCTCGGAGCCTGCGATCAACCCGCGCAGACGCTCGATTTCGTCGGTTCCAAAGCCGAAACGATGCGCCACCGGCGGCAACTGGCAGAAGTCGAGCAGATCGACGCTGGTGGCGCGCCCGGAATACAGATCGAGCAGCCGGGCCAGGACTGCCAGCACAGGATTGGGGGCCCCGACCGAGCCGGAGGCCAACTGAACACGCAGCCGGTGTCCGGGATGGAAATCGGCACCCGGATCCAGGCAGAAGGACGCCTCGATCAAGGGGGCGTATTCGGTCGGGCTCGTGCACAAGACGACGACATCGCGCGGTTGCAGGCTCGGGTCGTCGGCGAACAACCCGCATAGCACATCGCGCAGCACCTCGACCTGCCGGTCAGGCCCGTGGCAGGCATGAATCTGCAGCGAGTGATCGGCGACAGCCCGCGGGGCGGGCGGCAGATCGTGGCGAAGCTCATGCTGTACCTGGTGCAAGACGCTGGTCGGGCCCGGCGGATCCGCCACCAATGGGTTACCGGCCGCATTGCGGCTGGCGTGGTGACGCACGAAGGCCGAACCCTCGCGAGTCGGGTCGACGGCGATGCCCGTCACGGTGATCAGGTGCACGTCGTGATGGGCACCCAGTGCCTCGATGAGCCGGCGGCCGGGGGCGTCGAGGTCGTCGAATGCCAGGGCGACGAGCCGTTGCGGCAGCTCGGGGTCGGGATGCTCGTTCAGCTCGGAGAGCCGCTCCCGGTAGTACTCGGCAGGGTCGCCGTAAAGCATCGTGCGGACCGCGCGCCACAAGACAGCCTGCCAGCGCTGCGCGGGCGCCAGCGGTTCGCCGTCGGGACCGCGGTCATGGCCGTCGCGCCAGGCGTCCATCATCTGCGGGGCGTAGATGGCATAGCCGCGTAGCAATCGCGCCAATCGCTGCGCGGTCGCATAGCGACGCCCAGGCCGGCTGCCGGGCGCACCCAGATGACGCACCAGCGGCGCGAGTATCTCGTCCTGAGTGGCAGCTGCCAATGCCTCACAGATGGCCAGCGTCAATGCCTCGCCCCGCCAGCCATCGGGCTCGAACTGCCCGGCCAGCGCACGCCAGGTGATCAGGTCGATACCTGCTGAGATCTGCGGACCGCCTCCGCGGGTGGCCAGGTACTGGGAGAAGTCGCGTCGATGTGCCGCCGAGGGGACGATCACCAGATCGCTCGCCAGCGGCCCGGCAGGGTTCGACTGCACGAGCGCTGCCGCATGCTCACAGGCTTCGCGCCAGCCGGTGACCGCTACTTCGGTAATCATCGGAACTCACCTTAGATCCCGGGGCCGACATTTTTCGTCGCGAACCCGCAGCCG
>NZ_JAVTWX010000008.1:0-11824 GCF_032229645.1 Brooklawnia sp. | reverse complement strand
CTCGCCGCGAATCTCCATGGGTGAAGCGCGCGCGGTTTTGTCGCTCGCACCGCCTACAGTGAGTCGGCGTGAGTACCGAAGCATCGCTGGCAGACCGCGTCCTGGAGGGACTGGACGCAGAACAGCGCGCCGTGGCGACGAGTTTCGGTCGTCCGGTCGTGGTGCTTGCCGGCGCCGGAACCGGCAAGACGAGAGCGATCACGCACCGGATCGCCTATGGGGCGGCGACCGGCGCGTTGCAGGCCAGGCATACCTTGGCCGTCACGTTCACCAGCAAGGCGGCCGCGGAGTTGCGCCACCGGCTCGCCGGGCTCGGGGTGCCGCGGGTGCAGGCCCGTACCTTCCATGCCGCCGCGTTGCGACAGCTGAGCTATTTCTGGCCGCGGGTGAACGGGGTCGAGTTGCCGCCGGTGGCCAACGGCACCTTCGGCCTGATCGCGGAGGCCGCGCGCGCCCTGCCGGTCAGCATCGAAACACCGTTGTTGCGCGACCTGGCAGCGGAGATCAGCTGGGCGAAGGTCTCGAACGTGCCATCCGAGCGCTACATCGAGTTGGCTGCGAAGGCGCGGCGCGAGGTCGACGGCTTGGATGCCGAGCAGGTGGCGTCGGTGTTGCTGCGCTATGAACAGGTGAAGAAGCACCGGGGTGTCATCGATTTCGACGACATTCTGCTCTGCGCGATCGCATTGCTGCACGAGCATCCCGAGGTGGCCGACGAGGTCCGCGACCAGTACCGCCATTTCACCGTGGACGAGTACCAAGATGTCAGCCCCATTCAGCGCACCCTGCTGGAGTTGTGGCTGGGGGAGCGCAGTGACATCTGCGTGGTCGGCGACCCCAACCAGGCCATTCACACCTTCGCCGGAGCTCAGCCCGCCTATCTGACGGGCTTCACCCGAGATCATCCCGATGCGTTCACTCTCAAGCTGCGCACTAACTATCGTTCGACGCCGCAGGTGCTGGACGCTGCGAACGCGCTGATTGGACGCGATGCCAGATTGCGCGCCACCCGCGATGCCGGCCCGGACGTCGAGGTCATTCCCGCCTCCGATGAGCAGACCGAAGCAGCCGCAACGGTGGCCTGGTTGGTCGACCACCATCGCGCGGGAATGGCGTGGAACCAATCAGCGGTGCTGTACCGGATCAATGCGCAGTCGGAGGCGCTCGTCGACGAACTACGGGCGGCGAAGGTGCCCTATGCGGTGCGCGACGCAGAGCATCAAGATCGGTCCGATGATGCTGTGACACTGTCGACGATCCACTCGGCGAAAGGCCTCGAGTGGGAGGCGGTGGCGATGATCGGCCTGTCCGATGGCCTGCTGCCGTTCATCATGGCAGACACGCCGGCAGCGATCGCAGAGGAGAAGCGGCTGCTCTATGTCGGATTGACCAGGGCACGAACAGAACTCAGACTGTCGTGGGCGCAGGGCGGGACCGTGGGACGCGGTCGTCGCGAGCCGTCCCGGTTTCTTCGTGCGGCCGGATTGGTCGAACCCGCCTCAGCTGCCGGCCCGCGTACGAAAGGTGTCCGCACCCGCAAGCCGCGGACGCTGCCGTCCTGCCATGTCTGCGGAAAAGCGTTGAGCGACGCCGTCGAGATCAAGCTCGGACGCCATACCGATTGCGTTGCCGACTTCGATGAGCAACTCTTCGATGCACTACGCGAATGGCGCTGGGAAGAGGCTCAAACCCAGTCGGTGCCTGCCTTCGTGGTCTTCACGGACGCGACCTTGCGCGCGCTAGCCGAACAGCGGCCGGAAGAGCTAGCGAATCTGACAAAAATTCCCGGCATCGGACCAGCGAAATGCGAACGCTACGGCAACCAGATCATCGAGGTGATCGCAGACCATGCGTCCGACTAACCCAATGCCGGGAAGGCGGCAGATCTCAGGCCCTACCCAGGATCCGGTTCAGGTTGGTGCTGCACACCGGACACTTCGCCTTGGCCATCTTGGTGCCCTTGTCGTTAACCACCACGTTTCCCTTGGCCTCGCGCTTCTCCTTGCACTTCACGCAGTAGAACTCGCCTTCATAGGTTTCCTCAGCCACAGTCTTCTCCTTAACTCGGGGGCCGGGTTTCAGGCCACTGACGCCGATATTAGCGGTCACAGGTTCGGTGCGCAGCCAGTGAACCATGCGCGAAACCATCCGGAACGCCCGAGAATCGCCCGGTCTGGGCCGCGCAGGTTGCAGCCGGGACGTAGCAGAGCCCCCGGAGCCGAATCCCATGCCTTCCCCTGCACGGATTCGATTACCGGAGGCTCTACAGGAAAGCTAATGCCCGTCGGGCATCACCGTCAAGCCAATGACGTCGAGTGAGCGATACCATGTCACAGCAGATCCAACCCGCTCAAGAAGTGCTGCCGAGCGCCACCCTCCACCTGCCGCCGTTGCCGGCAGGTCTGGCCGGCGTCCGGGTACGGCGCAGCGCGCGTCGCCGCAAGACTGTCTCGGCGCGTTTGGAGGCAGGCGAGGTCGTCATCTTTCTGCCCGCCGGGCTGCCGTCGTCCGAGGAACAGGAGTGGGTGAATCGGATGGTTCAGCAGCTGGCGGTCAAGCAGACTCGCTTGTCTCGTTCGGACGAAGATCTGATCCGCCGGGCTCGTGAGATCGCGGCTCAGTACCTCAACGCTGCCGCGGGGCGCGAGCTTCGTCCGACCTCGGTGCGCTGGGTGACCAATATGAGTCATCGATGGGGCTCGTGCAGCATCGATACCGGCGAAATCCGGTTGAGCGATCGACTTCAGACCATGCCCGAATGGGTGATCGACTACGTGCTCGCTCATGAACTGGCACACCTGAGATTCGCCGGCCACGGGCAAGGTTTCAAGCGACTCGTTGCGCACTATCCGCAGGCGGAGCGAGCGGCCGGCTATCTGGACGGCTGGAGTGCCGCCCGATCGGCGGCACCGCCCGGCTAAGGACCCTCAGAGCCCTAATCGTCCGCTTCACCTGACTCGTCACGGCGTTCGCGCTCGGCTTGTTCCAGCAGCCGGGCCAACTCGGCGTCCATGTCGTCCCCGGCGTCTGAATCCTGATCGGGAGCGAGCAGCCGCAGCGGGTCGTCGAGATCGGCGGCGGTGGGCATCAGATCGGGATGAGCCCAGACCGCATCGCGTCCGGCGATACCGCGCTCGCGGGTCAGGCCGGACCACAGATTGGCGGCGTCCCGGATCCTGCGCGGCGACAACTCCAAGCCGACCAGTGCGGAGAAGAGTTGTTGCGCGGGACTATCGGTGGCGCGGCGACGTCGGACCGCTTCCGATAGGGCATTGGCCGCATGCGGCATCCAGGTGTTCACCGTCGTGGCGGTCACCTCGTCCACCCAGCCCTCGAGCAATGCGAGCAGCGCTTCGAGTCGTCCGAGGATCTCGCGTTGCTCATCGGTCTGGGTGGGCGCGAAGAGGCGGCCCTGCAACTGCTCGCTGAGTTCGGCGAGCCGTTCGGGGGTCAGCGCGCTGAGGTCGCTCACATCGATTGTCGAGGTGATCGCACCGACGTCGATGGTGATCTCGCGGGCATAGTGCTCCAGCAACGCGAGTATCTGCGGGGCAAGCCAGCCGACCTGGGCGAACAGCCGCTGCCGCGCCCCTTCGCGCACCGCGAGGTAGATCCGCACATCCTCGTCCGAGATGCCCAGCCCCGAACTGAAGTCGCTGACATTGGTGGGGAGCAACGCCATCTGCGGTGCCGGGAGAAGCTGAATGCCGATCTCGCTACCAGAAACGACCTGGCCGGAGATTTTGCCGATCGCCTGGGCAAGCTGGGTGGTGTACATCGCGCCGGCCGAGGTACGCAGCATCGGGGCCATCATCGCCCCGAACTGGCCGAGTTCTGGGGGGACTTCCTCGCCGACGGAGAACTGATCCCCGAACGAGGTCGCCAGCGCATCAGCGATGCGAACGACGATCGGCTCGGCGACCGTTTGCCATGCGCCCATGGTCTTCTCGACCCATTCGGCACGGCTCCAGGCCGCCGGGGGGCGAACCAGTGGACCGAAGCTGACATGCTGGTCGAGCCAAAGGCTGGCCAGCCGATCGGCCTCGGCAACCTGCTGCTGATCGCGATGACCGGGCACCGGATCGGGACCCAGCGAGGCCGTCACGTGACGCGCCGTAGTCTTGGCGCTGTTCCAATCGAGGCCGTTGCCGTCCGCATTGCCAGCCATCGACGCCATCGCCTGCTGCAGCTGAGCGATCAGCTTGTTGAAGTCGAAATCGCCGCCCGAGCCACTAAACTGGGCGAACCAATTGGCCATGTCGTCATTCATCGTTCACCGTCGTTCCTGATCATCGCTTGGCCTCTATTCAACCGCACCGGGCAACCGGCGCACACCCAGTTTGCGGGACCGGTAGAGTCAGGGGATACCTACCTGTCAGACGGAAGGGCGGGCCTATGACCAAACAGGGCTGGACGGCGGTCGTTTCCACAGCCTTGTTCGTCGTGCTCATTGTCGCGATCTCGCTCGTACCGGTGCCGTTCGTGTCGTGGTCGTCGGGCCAGGCGATCGATCTGCTGGGCAAGAGCGGCGACAAGCCTGTGCTGCAGATCGGCGGAGCAAACACCTACGGCACCAACGGTCAGCTGTTGCTGACGACGGTTTCGGTGACCAAGCAGGACTCCGAGATGACGCTGCCACAGGCATTCTTGTCGTACGTCTTTCCCGATCAGATGGTGCTGCCACGCGAGAGGGTCTATCCGCAGGGTCGTCCGGTCGACCAGCAGCAGGGCAATGAGAACAAGGTGATGGCCGACTCCCAGCGCGATGCTACGGTCGCGGCACTGTTGGCCGCCAGCATCCCGGTGACTCCGCTGCCGCAGGTCACTCAGGTCTCCAGTTCGGGACCCGCTTACGGCAAGGTGGCGGTTGGCGATTTCATCAGCACTGTCAACGGCTCGGTGGTTGAACGCAAGTCCGAGGTCGCGGCCGTGGTCAGCCAGGAGCAGCCCGGCTCGGTGATCCGACTCGGGTTGCAGCGCGGCAGTGAGCAGCTTGAGGTCTTCGTGATCGCGGTGGCCGATCAGGACGATCCTTCGGTGGCGCGCATCGGCGTCGAATTGGAGAACAACTACGAGTACCCGGTCGACGTGCAGGTGAACATGGAATCCGAGGTCGTCGGGTCATCCGGGGGACTGGCATTCGCGCTGGCCATCTACGACGAGTTGACGCCGGGCTCGCTGATCGATGACCGGACGGTGGCAGCCACCGGGACGATCACCGCTGCCGGTGATGTCGGCTCGATCGGTGCGCTGCGCCAGAAACTGCGGGGCGCGGAGCAGTCGGGTGCCCAGATCATGCTGGTGCCCGAGGGTAACTGCGTCGATATCGAGGGCATCGATAGCTCGGTGACCGTGGTGAAAGTGACGAAGCTGAGTGATGCCATCACCAGCCTGGAACTATTGAAGAATCCGACGACAGCCGATCAGGTACCGAGATGTTGACGAACAGCGAACAGCAGACCGAGGCGCTGCTGGCCGGACTCGTCGAGGTCGAACGGTACGTCGGGAGGGCAGGTTGGGATCAGCCTGCTCGGCTGTTTGCGCTCGTGCTTACATCTCAGCTGCTGGCCGCGGAGCCTTCGCTCGCGGACCAACTGACCGTCACGAGCCCCGACGCGCTGTCCTCGGTCGAACAAGACGACTTCCATCCGGGCACCGATCTGGAGACCGCGCTGTCACAGATCTACTGGCCGCCTACCGTGACCGGCTGCGCGCTATCGGTGGAACGCAGCTTCCTGCCGCCCGACCTGGACTCCGAGATACCTCCCGATCCCGCTCGTGCCGCCGAGTTCGTGGCGCATCATCCGCAACGGCAGGATCTGCGGGTGGTCGCCGGCGCCGTACGAGCCGCAAACGGCGCCATCATCACCCACTGCGTCGCGCGCGTGGCGTCGAACCCCGACGACCTGCTCGTTGGTGCGGACATGGTGCCTGCCCTGACTCAAGCTATTGCCTGGACACTGCAAGACAACGAAGGGAACTCATGAGCTCCACGACCACCGGTGAGCGTGCCGTGCCGAGACGCCGAGGCGCTTTGGCCCCAACGATCATCGTATTGACAGTAGTCATCCTGTTGTTCATTCTCTTTGCGCGGATCTTGACCGACCTGCTGTGGTATCGCTCCGTCGATGCCGAGCAGGTTTTCACAGTGCGATTGGGCAGCACCGTCGGGCTCTTCGCGATCTTCAGCGTCCTGATGGGCGCTGCCGTGTGGATCAACATGGCGATCGCCTACCGGCTGCGTCCGCGCGGGGTGCAGGTGGCTTCATCCAGTTCGCTCAGCAGCTACCGGCAGGTGATGGAACGGCACACCCGGCTCACTGTGGCAATCCCCGCTGTGTTGCTTGGCATCATGGCCGGGGCAGGCACGGTGTCAAACGTTGAGATGTTCCTGGCATGGGTCAACGCCACCCCGTTCGGTACCACCGATCCGTACTTCGGTCTGGACATGTCCTTCTTCGTTTTCCAGTTGCCCTGGTGGCGTTGGGTGGTCGGCCAGGTGATCTGGACGCTGGTGGTCGCCCTCGTGGCGGCGGCTGCCGTCCACTTCATCACCGGATCGCTGCGTACCAGCCCGATGCGGGTGACGACGGCCGGCGAAGGCCAGTCGCCGGAGATTAGGTTCAGCAATCCGTTCACCAAGAAGGCTCAGGCCCACATCTCGGTGCTGTTGGGGCTGATCACTCTCGCAATCGGTGTCGACCAGTGGCTCGGACGCTACGGTTTTGCGATCTCGGACAACGACACGCTGTTCACCGGAATCGGCTACACCGATGACCACGCCCGGATCACGGCCAAGATGATCATGTCGATTATCTGTCTGGTCTGCGCGATCGCGTTCTTCGTCAATGCCAAGATCCGTCGCTGGATGTTGCCGACCTCGGCGGTCGCCTTGGCAGTGGTATCCAGCCTGATCGTCCAAGCGGGCTATCCGGCATTGGTTCAGCAGTTCGATGTGCGCCCGAACGAACCCGACCGAGAACGCCCGTATATCGTCAACCAGATTGCGGCCACCCGCGAGGCCTACAACGTGACCGATGTCGAACTCACCGACTATTCGGCGACCACGACGGTCAGTGCGGGCCAGCTCGTCCAGGATGCCTCGGTGCTGCCGGGCATCCGGTTGATGGACCCCCAGGTCATCTCGCCCACCTTCGAGCAGCTGCAGCAGGTGCGCGGTTACTACCAGTTCCCCGAGGTCCTCGACGTCGACCGGTACACCATCGACGGCCAGGAGACCGACGCGATCATCGCCGCGCGAGAGATCAACGTCGGCGGCCTGCCCACCGAGAACCAGACCTGGAACAATGTGCACACGGTCTACACCCACGGCTACGCGGCGGTCGCCGCATACGGCAATCGCCGTCAGTCGAGCGGTGAACCCGAGTGGATCGTGCGCGATATTCCGCCGGTGGGCGCCATCAATCAGGTGCAGCCGCGGATCTACTTCGGTGAGAACACCACCGAGTACGCGGTCGTCGGTAGTGCTGAAGGCCTTGACCCGGTCGAGCTCGACACTCCGGGTGGAAATGAGTCCGGCGGCGGTGAGACCTACAACACCTACGACGGCTCCGGCGGGGTGCCGATCGGCAATATCTTCACCCGGGCGCTGTTCGCGTCGAGATTCGCTCACATCAACCTGCTGCTGAGCAGCCGGGTACACAGCGACTCCAAGATTCTCTTCGAGCGCACCCCCGCCGAGCGAGTGGCGAAGGTTGCACCCTGGCTGAACATCGACAAGGATCCGTACCCGGCGGTGGTCGACGGCAAGGTGGTGTGGATCGTCGACGGTTACACGACCTCGGACAGCTATCCGAACTCCCAGCGTGTTGATCTGGCGAGCGCGACCAGCGACTCCACGACCTCGTGGACCCAGATCGGCTTCGAGCGTCAGAACGTGAACTATATGCGCAACTCGGTGAAGGCCGTGGTCGACGCGTACGACGGCAGCGTGACCCTTTACGCCTGGGACACCCAGGATCCGGTTCTTCAGACCTGGCAGAAGGTCTACCCGGACATGCTGCATTCGGTAGCTGAGATCAGCCCCGATCTGATGGCCCATCTGCGCTACCCGCAGGAGATGTTCAAGGTGCAGCGCCAGATCCTCGGCCGCTACCACATGACCAACCCGGATGCCTGGTACCAGCAGTCCGATCTGTGGGTGGTGCCGGAGGATCCCCGATCGGCAGACACCAAGGAGCCGGCCTACTATCTATCCATCAAGTGGCCAGGAGATGACGCTCCGGTCTTCAGCCAGACCGCCGTCTTCGTGCCGAATGAGCGCGAGAACCTGGGTGCGTACATGGCGGTGGTGGCCGAGGCCACCAGCCCCGACTACGGCAAGATCCGCGTGCTGAGGTTGTCGGACACCCACCAGGTGCCGGGTCCCAACCAGACCTTCAATGCGATTCAAACCGATCAGTTGGTGCAGCAGGCGCTACTGCCGTTCACCAGCCAGGGCGCGGCGGAACCTGTCTACGGCAACCTGCTGACGCTGCCGCTGGGCGGCGGCCTGATCTACGTGAACCCGATCTACACGCGAGGAAAGACTCAAGGCTCCTACCCGGTGCTGAGGTTCATCGTCGTGCGGTTCGGCGATCACATCGGTCTGGGTTCGACGCTACAGGAGGCCCTGGACCAGGTCTTCGAAGGCGATGCGGGCGCCTCGACCGGAGAGGGTGACACGCCCACCACGGGAGGTGAGACGCCGACGGCGCCGACGACCGGCCTTCCTGCTGTGCAGCAGGCTCTCGAGGCAGCATCCAGCGCTTATGCCGCGGCCGACGCCGCGCTGGCCAAGGGAGATCTGGGGGAGTATCAGCGCCAGATCGAGATCGCGCGCCAGAAGATGAAAGACGCGCAGGAGGCGGCCAAGTAGCCGATCGCGGTGCAGAAATCGCAGGAGGCGGCCAAGTAGCCGATCGCGATGAAGGAGGGCTGGACGACTGTCCAGCCCTCCTTCACTGTGTCCGCCCCGTGTGTGACAGGCAGGGCTAGCGACTGCCGGAAGTCACAGCGACTAGCAAATATCCGCTAGTCGCTGTGATTAGCGGCAGCCGCTGTGGGTGGGCCAGGGGTAGCTAGCGGCGGCCGCTGTGGGTGGGCCAGGGGGCCGCGGCCCAACACCTGCTCGCTCCCGCTCGTCACGCCTCGGAGGGTCCCAAAGGACCCTAGCCCTCGATCACTTTGACCTCGGCCGACATTCCCTCGGCTTCCAGGCCGCCGACCAGCTGCTCTGCGTCGCCGCACAGCACTACGCTCAGCTCCTCCGGCCGTACGGCATCGATGAACGCCTCGGTGGCCTCGGACGCGGTGACAGCGGCGATCTTCGCCTGCTGCTCGTTGAACCATGAGGCGGGCAGCCCGGTGCCGGCGAGCACGGATGCCTCGTCCGCGATCGCGTCGGCGGTTTGGAATCGCAACGGCGCGATGCCCAGCAGAAACGTCTTGGCGTCCAGTACCTCGGCGCTGCTGAACGGTTCGTCGGTGATCCTCAGCAGGTCGAGCGCGGCCGCTGCGGCCGGAGCGGCGACCTCGGTGCGGCAGCTGGTCTGCATCACGAAGCTGCCGTGGCTGCGCAGCGGGCGGAATCCGGCGTTCGCCCCGTAGGTGAAGCCGAGCTCTTCGCGCAGCACGCGGTTCAGTCGGGAGCCGAAGGACCCGCCGATCGCGCACGAGGCCACCTGCAGCCGGGCCCACCGGGGATCGAGGCGGCTGGGGCCGAATCCGCCGATGCGCAGGTCGGCTTGCACCGAACCCGGACGATCGATGACCCAGACCACCGGCGCCGCCGGATTGGCGATCGTTGTCTCATGCTGAGGTCGCTCGCCACCGGGAACCCAGGAGCCGAAGGCATCCGCGGCCAGCTGCGCGGCATCAGCGGGCAACTCGCCGGCCAGGATGATCGTTGCGCCGCCCGGGTGCCACCAGCGCTGATGGAACGCTGCCACATCGCCGCGGGTGATGGCCTCGACGGTGCTGATCCGGCCGGCAGTCGGGCGGCCGACTCGGCAGCCGGCGTCGAAAACGGCGTTCTGGAAGCCGAGCTGGGCCAGTGCGGAGCTCCGGATCAGAGTCTGTTCGATCTCGGCCAGCCGCAGGCTGCGATGCCGTTCGATGTCGGATGCCTCATAGGCGGGTAGCGTCACGATCTCTGCGAGCAGCTTCAGTGCGGCGTCCAGTTGGGTTGCGGGCGCCTCCATCCGGCAGACGGTGGACGACTGACGTGCGGTGCCGCCATAGATCGCGCCGATGTCTTCGATGGCCTCGGCCAACGACGAGCCGGGATGAGGCAGGCTGCCCTCGTCGCTGGCGTGTACCGCGATCGTGGCGCATCCTTCGACAGCGATCGGCTCGCAGCACAGCGGGGCATCGATGACGACCTGCGCGCTGATGACATGCTGACCGGGCAGGTCGTAGAGCCACAGCCGCGTGCCGTTGTCGAGTTGAAGTTCGCGGGGCGACTGCAACGTCCAGGCCTGTGCGGGACCGACCACCGGACGGTTGGGGACGTGAGTCATGCGTGATTCCCTTCTGCAATCTCGTAGCGCAGTGTCGCTCGCGCCTCTGGGCTCAGCCAGCGCTTGGCCGCCGTGGCGATGTCGGACAGGTCGAGCTGCTGGATCTCGGCGAGTTCGTTGTTGATGCGCTGGGGATCGTCGAACAACGTCGCGTAGTAGCCGAGTTGATCGGCGCGCTCCTCGATGGGCGCGAGCGCGGCGAGCCACTCCCGCTCGAAGCCGGCCTTCGCGCGTGCCAGTTCTTCGGGACGAGGCCCTGCGGTCGCGATCTCGTCGAGGGTCGCGATGATCTCATCGGTGATCCGGGTCAGTTCGACGCCTTCGCGCGGACGCACCGAGATCAGGCCGAGCGAACTGCCGCGTGCCAGGCCAAAGTCGTCGGCGCCGATGCCCTCGGCGAGCTCCTGATCGCGTACCAGTCGACGGTAGAGCCGGGACGACTGGCCGTCCGAGATCAGCGAGAAGAGCATGTCGACAGCCAGCCGGTCGGGATGACGCAGGCTCGGCGTGCGCCAGCACAGATGGATCATGGGCCGCGGAACGTCGCGGCGGACCACGAGCTCGGGGAGCCCGGCGTGCGGCGGGAGCGCGTCCACCGTCTCGCCGGCGGGTACCGGTCCGGCAGGCAGGTCTCCGAAATAGCGCTGGGCCAGCGCCTGGCCCTGCTCGGTGCTGACGGCTCCGGACAGCGTGAGCACGGCCCCTGCGGGCCGGTACCAGGTGCGGTAGAACGCCTGCACGTCGTCGAGCGTTGCGGCATCCAGATCGGCCATCGAACCGATCGCAGGGTGGGCGTAGGGATGAGAGTCGGGGAAGTTCAGCCGCAGCAGCAGCTCGAGCTGGTCACCGTAGGGCACATTGTCGTAGCGCTGTCGCTTCTCCTCCTTGACGACGCTGCGTTGGGTGTCGAGGTTCTCCGCCGCGACATTGAGGCTTTCCATCCGGTCGGCCTCCAGCCAAAGCGCCAACTCAAGGGCCTGCGGGCCGACGGTTTCGAAGTAGTTCGTGCGGTCGAAACTCGTGGTGGCGTTCGCGCTGCCCCCTACCGCCTGAATGGCAGACAGATGCTCGCCGGAGGCGACGTGCGCGGACCCCGCAAACATCAGGTGTTCGAAGAGATGCGCGAAACCTGTCGCGCCGGAGATTTCGTCGGCCGATCCGACGCGATACCAGAGGTTGACTGCAACCCCCGGAGCGAGAGGATCGGGGTTGATCAGCACTCGCAGCCCGTTGTCGAGAGTGAGGTCGTCGACCGGATAGTGCAGACGAGTGAGTCGTGGCATGAACTGCATGCTAGCCAACCC
>NZ_JAVTWX010000007.1:18735-20311 GCF_032229645.1 Brooklawnia sp. | reverse complement strand
GATTGTACTGCAGGCGGGAGCCTGTGGGAGACTAGGACACCGCCGGACATTATAAGCCCCCCGGAAGCAATGCTTCCGGGGGGCTTTTTTATT
Organism: Brooklawnia sp.; assembly: GCF_032229645.1. NCBI lineage: Bacteria > Bacillati > Actinomycetota > Actinomycetes > Propionibacteriales > Propionibacteriaceae > Brooklawnia > Brooklawnia sp. The sequence goes on along the minus strand of NZ_JAVTWX010000007.1, from coordinate 20,218 downwards.
CTTGGCACCAAGCTGAGGGAACTTCCTAAACGCAATGAGCGGGCAGGCCGGCGAGTGCGATGAGTCGTTGGTGTGTCGGCATCCGCCCACAGGCACGGCTGCCAGCAGCGAAATGCGACGGGCAGACAAGCAACGAACCGTAGGATCGATTCGGCCGGCGGGCTTTCGTCAGCCGAATGAAACTGCCACGATAGCTGGATGACAGATCGTCCGGCTTGAGTGACGCCGACTCGTCAGACAGCACAGCAGACAGGCAGAATTGAACTCATGAACTCCTCAGACCAGCAACCTGGCGACGGTGGCGACTACTCGCGCGGCGACCGTAGGCCCTCCGGACGCAGCGGCGGCTCGCGTCCTTCGTCCAGTGGCGGCTCGCGGGGCGGCTATTCCAGGGGCGGTGGTTCCAGAGACGCCCGAGGCGGCTCTCGAAGCGGCGGCTCTCGAGGTGGAGGTTCATGGGGCAACAACCGCGCCGGCGATGACAGTGGTCGCGGTTCGGATTCGCGCAACCGGGACTCTCGTGGAGGTTACTCGCGCGACGGCGATTCACGGGGCGGCTATTCCCGTAGTGAGGACTCCCGCGGCGGTGAGTCCCGTGGCACCAAGTCTGGTGGGTACTCCCGTAGTAGCGAGTTCCGCAGCGGTGGTTCGCGGGACGCTCGTTCGGGTGGCCCGTCTCGCGGTGGAAGTGGCTCGCGTTCGGGAGGCTATGGGCGTAGTGGTGACTCCCGTGGTGCTGACTCTCGCGGTGGAAGTGGCTCTCGGCAAGGAGGCTACTCGCGCGGCGAGGGCTATCGCTCGGACGACCGGCGTGACGGCCGTTACTCCCGCGGCGGCGATTCCAAGGATCGCGGCTATTCGCGTGGGGATTCGCGTCGGGACGATGATCGTCGCGAATCGAGACAAGGCGACTACGCGCGCGGTGGCCAGTCAAGAGGAAGCGGTTCGGAAGACAGAGGTTACCCGCGCAGCGAGGGTGGACGAGGCGGCTACCAGGGGTCGGGCCGCTCGTACGGTAACAACCGTCAAGGCGGGCGTTCGGCCGATGATCGGTACCGACGCTCCGATTCGGCAGGGCAGGATAGGCGCTCAGATCGGGGGCCTCGCGATCAGCGAGATCGTCGTGAGGACGATCGCGAGCGCGGCTACTCGCGTCGTCCGCAGGGCGAGCGTCGCTATCAGTCCGATCGTGGTGAAGGTGATGGTGGGCGCGGCTACTCGCGTCGTCCGCAGGGCGAGCGTCGCTATCAATCTGATCGTGGTGAAGGTGATGGTGGGCGCGGCTACTCGCGGCGTCCGGAAGGCGAGCGGCGATACCAATCGGGTGGCGATCGTAGCGATGGCTCCCAGAAGCGTGTAACCCGCGACGAGCGATACGACCGCGGCGACCGCAAGCCTTATGGATCGCCGAATGAGCGCTCCCACGGCGACCGGGATCGCAGGTCATCAAATGACCGTTCCTACAGCGACCGGGATCGCCGGT
>NZ_JAVTWX010000007.1:0-18635 GCF_032229645.1 Brooklawnia sp. | reverse complement strand
GACCGGGATCGCAGGTCATCAAATGACCGTTCCTACAGCGACCGGGATCGCCGGTCCTACGGCGATCGTGATAAGAAGAACGTCACCGGCGACCGCGACAGTTCTCGGCCGGCACGCTCCTACGGTGACCAGGGCCGCCGGTCTTACGGTGATCGTGGCAAGAACGCCACCGGTGATCGGGCCCGGTCGTACGGCGACCGCGACAGTTCTCGTCCGGCACGCTCCTACGGCGATCAGGACCGACGGTCCTACGGCGATCGTGGCAAGAACGCCACCGGCGATCAGGACCGCCGCTCGTACGGTGACCGCGACGGTTCTCGTCCGGCACGCTCCTACGACGATCGCGGGCCGAATCGCGATTCGCGTGGTGGCGCTGATCGCCGCCGCGAGGGTGGGTACCCGCAGGGGCGCGATTCTCGGAGCTTCGATCGACGCAATGATCGTCCTGACAGGGACGAGCGTCCGCTGCCTCCGGGACTGGAGCCTGCGGAGAACGAGCCGGAGCTTCCTGAGGGTTATGACCAGTCGGGCCTGCCCGGCCCGATGCGAGCCGAGTTGCGGTCCTTGACCAAGCAGTTGGCAGAAAAGGTCGGCGGTCATCTGCAGGCGGCCGCCGAGCTCATCGAGGTGGATCCGGAGCAGGCGCTCGCGCACGCGATGGTCGCCAGGCGGCTCGCGTCCAGATTGCCGGTGGTTCGCGAGGCGGCAGCCGAGACGGCATATCTCGCCGAGCACTACGACACGGCGCTCACCGAATACCGTGCGCTGCATCGCATGACCGGCGACGATGACTATCTGCCGATTATCGCCGACTGCGAGCGTGCCGTCGGCAAGCATCAGATCGCCCTGCGCACACTTCGCGAGGCTCGCGAGGTCAAGCTCAGCGTGCCCCAGCAGGTCGAGGTGATTCTGGTCGAGGCCGGCGTCCGGGATGACATGGGACAGCGCGACGAAGCATTACGGTTGCTCAAGGAGGCAATCAGCGGCGGCCGCGGCGGACGCCAGGGTCAGGCCCGTCTGCGCTTCGCCTACGCCGACCTGCTTGCCGAACACGGACGAGTCGACGCCGCGCTGGAGTGGTTGGCGTCCGCCGGCCGGTACGACGAGGCACAGATCTTAGAGATCGACGCCCGCATCGCCGAGTTGAAGGGCGAGCCGTTGCCCGACACCACGGATCTCGATGAGTTCGAAGTGCTTGATGTCGAAGAAGTCGATGACGTCGACGACGATGCCGAAGCGGACGGCTTGCCGACAGACGATGGCGCAGCTGCGGATGCGGACCCGGCAGGCGACGATCTGGAGGATGAGTGAGCCGCTTCATCGATGCCTACGACGCCGCGATGTTCGATCTGGATGGCGTTGTCTACCTCGGTCCGGACGCCGTTGAGGGTGCTCCGGCCAGTCTCGCAGAACTCCGCAGCCTGGGAGTGAAGGTCGGCTTTGTCACCAACAACGCCGGACGCAGCGCCGATGTCGTGGTCGACCAGCTCAACCAGCTGGGTATCGACTGCGGGCTGAGTGATGTCGTCACCAGCCCGCAGGCGATTGCACAGGTGATGCGCCGGGAGTTGCCCGATGGCGCCAAGGTTCAGGTGTGCGGTGCGCAGGCACTCGCCGATGAGATGACCGCCGCCGGTTTCACCGTCGTCAGCGACTTTACGCAGGAGCCCGTCGCCGTTGTCCAGGGCTACGATCCGAACCTGTCGTGGCCGAGCCTTGACAACGCGGGCTTCGCGATCCAGCACGGTGCGCGTTGGTTCGGCACGAACACCGATATCACTCGGCCGACCCACCTGGGCCTGGTCCCGGGAGCCGGAGCGCAGATTGAGGCGCTTCGAACTGCGGTGCCGGATGCGCCGATCACGGTCGCGGGCAAGCCATATCCGCCGCTGCTGCAGGAGACCATCAAGCGGATGCAGGCGTCCAGGCCGGTCTTCGTGGGCGATCGTCTGGACACCGATATTGAGGGGGCCCACAATGTGGGCATCGACTCGTTCCTGGTCTTCACCGGCGCGCACGGCAAGAAAGACCTGGTCAGCGCGAGTCCCAGACAGCGTCCAACGGCCATCGGCTGGAATGTCGAGGGTCTTCTCGAACCCCGCCGGGAGTGCTCGCAGGGTGGTGGCGCGGTCGTCTGCGGCGCCGCCCGTGCATGGACGTCAGGCTCGGTCGTGCAAATCGACGGCCCGCTGACCTCGGTTACCGAGCAGCTCGACGCCTTGTGGGCGATCGTCCAGCTCACTTGGAGGGACGGCTCACTGGACGCCACCGAGACTCTCGATGCGTTGCAGCTGCTTCCATGACCGACACCGGGCGAGACACGAAGGCCGGGCAAGACCAAGGACCGGGACGGGCAGTAGCCCTGGCAGGTCCGCCCCTTACCGGCAACCGGATCATCGATGCCGTGCTTGCAGACCTTGCCGAGGCCGACCAGCTTTCGGTGAGTGACCAGCTGCAACGGTTGTCTGCCGCCCATGAAGTGCTCGCCGGTGTTTTGGAGAGTTCCCGAGCCGGAGCCATTCCGATGCCCAGGCCGGGAGCGCGTCCACGGTGACTGAACGGCTTGACCAGGCACTGGTCACTGCGGGCCTCGCCAGGTCGCGGTCGCAGGCGTCCGAGCTGATCAAGAGCGGACGAGTGCAGGTCAACGGTCAGGTCGCGACGCGGCCTGCATATCGCACCGTCCCGTCGGATGCCATCGACTGCCAGACCGACCCGTGGGTTTCGCGAGCGGCGCACAAGCTCATCGGAGCGCTCGATGCCTCCGGGCTCCAGGTGCCCGTCAGGGCGCTCGATGCCGGTGCCTCGACCGGCGGGTTCACTCAGGTGCTGCTCAGCCGTGGCGCAGAGATCGTCTACTCGGTGGATGTCGGGCATGACCAGTTGGCGCCCGCCGTGCGAACCGATCCGCGTGTGCAGGTGCGGGAGGGCCTGAATCTGCGCGACCTTGTGCTCGCGGATCTCGACGGTGAACCGGTCGATCTGGTCGTCGCGGATGTCTCGTTCATCTCATTGCGGATGCTCCTCGAACCGCTGTTCGCGGTGCTGAAACCTGCCGGTCAAGCGATGCTGATGATCAAGCCGCAGTTCGAGGTCGGACGCGAAAGGCTCGGCGCAGGGGGAGTCGTCCGCTCGCAAACCGATCGCCTGCTTGCCATCGATGGCGTTGTCGACGATGCGGCGAGGCTGGGTTGGGTTCCTGTGTGGCGGGCGGACAGTCAGCTGGCCGGTCCGGCCGGCAATCTGGAGCACTTCGTCTGTTTTGCCCGGGGTACACAGCGGTCCTCGGATGTCCAGCAGTAAGGTCGGCCGACTTGGGTAGGCTTCGAACGTGACGATTATCCCGCAACCCCAGGTAGCCCGCCGCGTAGGGATTCTGCTGCATCCGGCGCGTCCGGAGGCAATCGATGTTGCCGAGAAGTTCGTCAAGGGAATCGCAGATACCGGCATCACGTGTGTGGGCTTCGGCGATCGCATCGCCGATCTACGCGAGCGAGTCGGGGCGGCGGAGATCCAACAGGGCAGTCTCGACAGACTCGATCGGCTCGAACTGATGGTCGTTTTCGGTGGCGACGGCACGATTCTGCGAGCGGCCGAGGGCGTCATCCCGAGCGGGGTGCCGCTGCTCGGTGTCAACCTGGGTCACGTCGGCTTCTTGGCGGAACTCGAATCACACGACGTTCATAAGCTCGTTCAGCAGGTCGTCGACCGCAACTATTCGGTGGAGGAACGTCTCACCCTCGACGTGCAGGTGATCGATCCAGATGGGCACCAGATCTGGTCGTCCTTCGCCGTCAACGAGGTTTCGCTAGAGAAGGCGGCCCGCGAGAAGATGCTCGACGTGCTGGTCGAGATCGATGAACGGCCGGTCTCCCGGTGGAGTTGCGACGGGATGCTGGTATCAACGCCGACCGGATCCACCGCCTACGCATTCTCCGTCGGTGGACCGGTCATCTGGCCGGACGTGCAGGCCTTCCAGGTCGTCCCGATGGCCGCGCATGCGCTGTTCGCGCGACCGTTGGTGCTCGACCCCAACTCCCTGGTCGATTTGACCTTGTCGAACCAGTTCGTCACGCGTGCGGTGGTCTGGTGCGATGGCCGCCGCTCGGTGGATATTCTGCCGGGTGCCCGCATCCACGTGCAGCGAGGAAGTCATCCGCTGCGGGTTGCCAGGCTCAAGGAGCAGCCTTTCACTTCACGCCTGGTGAAGAAGTTCGACCTCAACATCGACGGTTTTCGAAGCAGAGGACGCCCCTGATGCTCGTCGAGCTTCGCATCGCGGACCTCGGGGTGATCGCAGACGCGACCATCGAACCAACCGCGGGCATGACTGCCATCACCGGCGAGACCGGTGCCGGCAAGACGATGATCGTCAGCTCGCTGGGCCTGCTGCTGGGTGGCCGAGCCGATTCGTCGGTCGTGCGACTCGGGTCACAGCGCGCAATCATCGAGGGACGCTTCGACGAGATTTCGCCGGTGACCCAGAAGCTGGATTCCATCGGAGCGCAGACCGAGGCGGACGAACTGCTCGTCTCTCGACAAGTCAGCAAGCAAGGTCGCTCGCGGGTATTCGTCGGTGGCGTGCAGACCCCGATCTCAAAGCTCGCTGAGATCACCGGCGAACTCGCGACCATTCACGGGCAGGCCGAGCAAGTCAGGCTGGGTGACCCTGACAGACAGCGCGAGGTGCTCGACCATGCGGGAGGGCCTGAGCTGCTGGGCCTACTCGAGCGTTACCGGCAGGCATACCGCCGCCGTGACCAGCTGCGTGCCGAGCGCGACGATCTGATTCACAACGCGCAAGGACGTGCCAGGGAAGCCGATCTTCTCCACTTCGGTCTTGATGAGATCTCGGCTGTCGATCCCCATCCCGGCGAGGACGCTGAACTCGCGGCTGAGGCGTCCAGGCTGCAGGCGATGGATGACTTGCGGATGCTTGCAGAGCGAGCCAATCATGCGCTGTCGGGCTCTGACGAAGGCGATCTGGACGATCCGGGAGCGATCGGCTTGGTCGGAATGGCCCGGCACGAACTCGTCGATATCGCCCGTTTGGATGAGCAGGCCACCGAGCTGGCCAACGCGGTACGCATCCTCGCTGGTCAGGTCAACGAACTGGCGGCCGACGTCGCGTCCTACCTGGCAGATCTCGATGCCGATCCGTTGCGTCTCGACGCGGTGACGTCGCGGCGGGCGCAGCTTGCGGGGCTGACCCGCAAGTACGGGTCGACCATTGATGAAGTGCTGGCATGGGCGGAGCAGGCTGCCAGCAGGCTGGGCGGGCTCACCCAGGGGGATCAGCGACTGAACGAACTGAACGCACTGATAGCCGACCTCGACGAGACCCTACTGGCGTCGGGCGGCCAGATCACCGGGTTGCGGGAGCGGGCAGCACAGCGGTTGGCCTCCGCAGTGCAGACCGAGCTCGCCGCGCTCGCTATGCCGCACGCCCGCTTGCGCTTCGAACTGCAGCCGTTGCCGAAGCCGGGACCCCACGGCCTGGAGCATCTGCAGTTGCTCTTCGCGGCCAACCCCGGAGCGGCTCCCGGGCCACTGGCAAGAGTCGCCTCGGGCGGTGAGCTCTCGCGAGTGCGCCTGGGTTTGGAAGTGGTGCTGGCAGCCGAGGACCCGGGCCACGTCTTCGTATTCGATGAAGTGGACGCCGGGATCGGTGGCACGGTAGCCATCGAGGTCGGCCGCCGGCTGGCGAGATTGGCCGAATACTCACAGGTCATAGTGGTGACCCATTTGGCCCAGGTGGCGGCATTCGCGTCCGCGCATTGGGTCGTCTCCAAGTCCAGCGATGGGCAGGTGACCACCAGCGATCTGAGGCTCGTCAGCGGAGTCGATCGGCAATCCGAGTTGGCGCGCATGATGGGTGGCCTGGACGACAGCAGTTCTGGTCTGGCACATGCCAGGGACTTACTTGAGCTGGCCGGAGCGCACTCCTTACCTGCGGAGAACAGTCAACTGGGCGCCTGATCAGGCCTGCCGGCTGAGAATTGGCGAGGGCAATCTCCCGCGGAGGACGCGTGATAGGTTGCCCTCGTCATGTCGTTGAAGGAGTGGAAACAGTGATTCTGGCCGATAGTCTTCCGCCGTTCGGTCCCGGACGTCATCTACTGAGCGTTCAGCAGTTCGACCGGACATCGTTGCAGAAATTGTTCGATCTGGCCGACCTCGTGCGTCCGATCGCCGAGCGGCACGAGGTGTGTACCGTGCTCGACGGGGCCATTCTCGGAAGCCTCTTCTTCGAGCCCAGCACTCGAACCAGGCTCAGCTTCGAGTCGGCCTTCTTGCGGTTGGGCGGTGAGGTGACCACGACCACCGGCTTCACCTTCTCGTCCATGGCAAAGGGTGAATCGATCGCGGACACCTCGCGGGTTGTCTCGGGATACTCCGACGTGCTCGTGGTGCGTCACCCCGATGCGGGCTCGGTCGCCGAGTTCGCGGCCGCATCGGTGGTGCCCGTGGTCAACGCCGGCGATGGCGCGGGCGAGCACCCGAGCCAGGCGCTGCTCGACTTCTACACGCTCGAATCTGAACTGGGAGCGCTCGGCAAGCCGGTCGACGGCTGCACTATCGCGATCGTCGGCGACCTGAAGTATGGACGCACCGTGCACTCGCTGATGAAGCTGCTGTCACTGGCCGACAAGATCACTTTCAAGATGTTCAGCCCACCGAGCCTCGAGTTGCCCGTCGAGGTCGAGAGGTACGCGCGAGAGCGCGGCCACCGCGTCATCGACTGTGACTCGGTGCCGGAAGCGGTGACGGGAGCTGATGCGGTCTACGCGACCCGCGTCCAGCGCGAGCGGATGACCGAAGAGGTGTTGGCTTCGGCGAACATCTCCGGCAATCTGCTGAACAGGCAGATGCTCGCCGAAGCAGGCGCCAACGAGATCATCATCATGCACCCGCTGCCCCGCGATTCGCGGATGGATTCGTTCGATCTGTCCACCGATGTGGACGACCTGCCCGGCCTGTCGATCTTCCGGCAAACCGACAACGGCGTGCTGATCAGAATGGCGATCTTCCTTACCACGCTCGGGTGCTCCGCGGACGCCGTGAAGGCGACAATCAAGCGGCGTCCCTGGGACGCGACCCTGCGCTGGAACTGAGTTTCGCGCTGTAGCGGCTGGGGGAAGTCGCAGCGGCCACCGATGTGTGCAGGTCGAGCGACAGCGGCTGCGGGAAGTCGCAGCGGCTACCGATGTGTGCAGGTCTGGCGACAGCGGCTGCGGGAAACAACGACGGCTACCGAAGGTTCGGCAGCGTCTGTTATTCGCGGCAGCCGCTGTAGTTGGGACGCCGGGAAGCCGGCAAGCGGGGCGAGTGATTCAGAGATTCGCCTTGGTGATCGCTTCCCACAGGCCGCTCAGATAGCTGATGCCCAGTGCGCGGTCGTATAGGCCGTAGCCGGGACGTCCCCGCTCGCCCCAGATATCGCGGCCATGATCGGGTCTGGCGTAACCGTCGAATCCTGAGTCGTAGAAGGCGCGCATGATCTCGTACATGTCGAGCGAGCCGTAGGTCGAAGAATGTGCCGACTCATGGAAGTCCACCTCGGAGGTGAACTTGATGTTGCGGATCTGCGCGAAGCCGACCTTGTCGCGTCCGGCGAACTCGCGGATCAGCGCGGGCACGTCGTTGTCGGGGTTTTCCCCGAGCGATCCGGTGCACAGCGTGAACCCGTTGTAGGGGGAGTCATAGAACGACTCGATCCGGCGCAGGTCTTCGGCGTCCTTGGCAATGCGCGGCAGCCCGAAGAGCGACTTCGGCGGATCGTCCGGGTGCATGGCCATCTTGACGTCGTAACGCTCACAGGTCGGCATGATGGCCCGGATGAAGTACTTGAAGTTGTCTGCCAGCCCGTCGGCGTCGAGCGGGGCATAGGCCTCCAGCAACTCCTGCAAGTGGACGAGACGCTCCGGCTCCCAGCCGGGCAGTTTGTGGCCGCCGGTGTTGTTGGCGTTCATCCGGTCCATGGCTTCCTGAGCGGTGCCCTGAACCAGTGCATCCTCGTAGGCCATGGTTAGTGACCCGTCGGGCAGCCGGTGATGGAGGTCGGTGCGCACCCAGTCGAAGACCGGCATGAAGTTGTAGCAGATGACCTTCACGCCGACTGCCGACAGGCTCTTGATGGTCTCGATGTAGTTGTCGATCGCCCGGTCGCGCTGAGGGCCGCCGATCTTGATGTCGTCGTGGATATTGACGCTTTCGACCAATTCGAACTTCAGGTCGACAGCCTCGATTTGATCGCGCAGCGCGGTGATCTTCTCCATTGGCCAGACCTCTCCGACCGGCACATCGAACAGAGCGCCGACCACATGGCTGACATTGGGTACCTGCCGGATGAATTCGAGCGGGATAGGGTCATCCTGCGCGCCGAACCAGCGCATTCCAAACTTCACTTCGGTCCTCATTCGTCGACGAAACACGGATCCAGATGCGCTGGTGGGCCGTTGAGAGCCCACCAGCGCCAAGGCTAACCTCCGAACCAATGCAGCGGCACGAGGACCAATTGCGGGAAGACAGCCAGCAGCACCACCAGGCCGGATTGCGCGATGAAATAGGGAATCACCGGTTTCAAGATCGCGCCCATCTTCACGTTTCCTGTCGCGCAGGCCACATTCAGCACCGGTCCAACAGGTGGGGAGGTCAAACCGAGAACATTCGCGAGCACGAAGACGACGCCGAAATAGACCAGATCGACGCCGGCGGCGTTGAGCACCGGAATGACGATCGGGGTCAAGATAAGGATCGTTGGCACAACGTCCATAGCCAAGCCTACGATCAGCACGATAATCATCAGCACGACCACCAACAGCGTAGGACGCTCGATCAGCGGCTCCAGCAACGCGATGACGATCTTCGGCAGGCCAGAGATAGTCATGAAGTAGGCGGCCACCTGGGCGGTTGCTGCCAAGAACATGACGACTGCCGACATCTTGGCGCCGGAGATCAAGCCATTGAATATCTCCTTCGGCTTCAGTTCTCGGTAGACGAAGACGCCTACGAGAAGCGCGTAGACGACCGCCACCACGCCCGCCTCCGTTGCGGTGAAGGCGCCGCTGCGCAGACCGACCAGGACGATGACGGGAAGCAGCAACGCCCACATACCGTTGATGAAGACCTTCAGTGCCTCGGCTATCGTCGGGCGGCGCTCGTTTGACTTCACTGCATCCTTGCGCGAGACGATGAACCAGATCACGCACATCAACAAGGTGAGGTAGATGGCAGGTGCGATACCTCCCATGAACAGCGATTTGATGGAGACGCCGGCAGCTACGCCGTAGACGATGAACGGCACCGAGGGCGGCATGATCGGTGCCACCAAGTTGGCGGACGCCACCAGCCCTGCGGCCTTCGCGCGGTCGTATCCTGCCTTCGCCATCATCGGAATGAGTATGGCGCCGAGCGCAGCGGTGGACGCCACTGCAGAACCAACCAGCGAGGCGAAGAGCAGGCAGGCGAAGATCGTGACATAGCCCAGGCCGCCGCGGACTCGTCCGACGAAGATGTTGGCGAACTCGATGAGCCGCCGGGTCAGGCCTCCACGGTTCATCAGTTCGCCTGCGAGCACGAAGAACGGCAACGCCATCATGGATACCGAGTCGGTGCCGCGCATCAATTGGGCGGAGATGATCTCGGGGCTGGTGGCCGTGCCGCCCATATGCAGGCCGGTAACCACTGCGCAGAAGAGCAGCGAGATCGCGATCGGGACGCCGATGGCGATGGCGAAGATCAAATAGACCAGGAACAGAGTGAGTAGCAGCATTGTCAGTCAGTCCTCACTCGATCGAGAATTCTTCGGAGACTTCGTCCTTGGGCGACATGAGCGTAAGAACGGGTATCTTGTTGAGCACCATCTTGATGATGTTCGATACAGCGAGCGCGATGATCGACACTCCGGTCAATACTCCGACGCCATTGATGAGGGCGCGAGGATATCCCGTTGCTACCCAGTGGTCGTTAATGCTCTGAATGGTCAGGTTCCAACTACCCATGGCAAGCACGGCCATCATCCAGATCACGATGAGCTGAATGGCCAGGTAGACACCTCGACGTGCCTTCTCGGGGACGCGTTCGACCAGCAGCTCGACGCCCAGATGACGGTTGTCCCGGTAGGCGTCGATCGTGCCGAGGTAGACGAGGTAGATGAAACAGATACGGGCGATCTCTTCGGACCAGGCGAGCCCGGTATTGAAGACGTAGCGCAGGATCACGTTCAGAAATACGAGCGTGATCATGATACCGAGAAAAATCGCGATGAGAATTTGAATTCCCCGGAACAGCTTGTCCATGAATCCAGTCATGTGATGGCTCCAGTCCAGTGGCCGGGGCCAACGACCATGCGGTGCTGACCCCGATCACGATGGCTATCTACTTGACGTTTTCGATCTTGGTGACGAGTTCTTTGGCCCAGTCATTGTCGGCATAGAGCTTGTCAACCGTGGGCTTGGTCTTTTCAACCAGCACGGCGCGATCCGCATCGGTGAGCGGAGTGACGGTGAGGCCGTTGTCAATCAGTGTTTGGCGGTCTTTGGCGATGCTAGCGATGTAGTTGTCCCAGGCCTGCTCGGTCGCCTTCTTGGCAGCATCCTGGACGATCTTCAATTGTTCTTCGGTCAGTGAGTCGAGGAACGCTTGGTTCGCCACGATCTCCATGGTCGCGACGATGTGGTTCGTCTCGTAGACGTACTGCTGTACCTCGTAGAGACCTTCGGAGACGATCGTCACCATGCCGTTGTCCTGGCCGTCAACGACACCGGTCTCCAGAGCCGAGAACAACTCGCCAAGGGGGATGACCTGGGCGCTGGCGCCGAGATCTGCGGCCAGCCCCAAGTGGATGGGGTTGTTGGGCATCCGGAACTTCTGGCCCGCGAAGTCGGCCGGTGAGGTCAGCTGCTTGGAGCTGCTGAATGTGCGGGCGCTGTTCGGTCCCCAGGAGAGAATCTGGGTCTCTGGGAACTTCTCGTGGAACTGCGCGCTCAAATCGTCGGCCACGTCGCCGGTCCAGGTGGCCTTGGCATGCTCGACATCGCGATACAGCCACGGCCAGTCAGAAATCAGCATGGTCGGGAATTCCTGGTTCATGGGCGTGCCGACGACAGCCATCTCAATCGTGCCGTTGCGGACGGCGTCCCACAGGTCAGCCTCGTTTCCGAGAGTGCCGGAGTGATACACGTCGAGGGTGAGGGCGCCGTTCGTCTTCTCCTCGATCTCCGGCTTCAGGACGTTGTCGAGGGACGCGGCGACCGGGTGGGTCTGATTCCAGGTGCCGGCGATCTTGATAACCCGGCCTTCTCCGCCCTCGTCATCGACGGTGGCGGGTCCCAGACCACAACCGGCCAGTGCGAGGGATGCCAACAGTGCTGTCGCCGTGAGTAGTCTCTTCTTCATTTCGGGTACTCCCTAAGGTTCATTTCCCCTGGATGGGCGGCCCGGCCACATCGTTGCGCTCGTGGCGGCCGGTGCAGAGTGAGCCTTCCGGGTTGGTTGAGGGTCGACTCTGACTCTGCATGGAATGCTAAGACTGACATATCAGTGCTGTCAAACAACATCCTGGCTACACTGGCGTCATGTCTGGGAAGGCGCCGACCATCCGGCAAGATGTCTATGCCGAGCTGCGGGCACGCATCGTCACGCTGCAGTACCCGCCCAAGGCCGCGATCTCTGAGAAAGATCTGGCCACCGAGCTGGGAGTTTCCCGAACTCCGGTGCGGGAAAGCCTGCTGAAGCTTCGAGACGAGGGATTCGTCCAGGTGTTTCCCCAGGTGGGGACCTTCGTCTCGCATGTCGACATCAACAGAGTGAATCTGGCTCAATTTGTTCGAGAGGCCATTGAATGCACGGCATTGGAAGGATTCGTCCGCAATGGTGAATCGGCCGAGCACCTTGACGCCTTGCACGAGAATCTGGAAGCTCAACTCACGGTCAAACCCAACGGGACTGGCATTGATGATTTTTTTCAATTGGATGAGGGCTTTCACCGCGAATTGCTCGCGCTGACCGGTCGACAAGGCGCCTGGCCCATCGTCTTCGCTGAGAAGGGTCATCTTGACCGAGCCAGGCGATTCGGCCTGGCGATTCATACTTCGTATGCGCATTTTATCGAGCAGCATGCACAGATCGTGGACAGCATCGAGAAGGACGACGTAACGACGGCGGTAGCGGTGCTACGCGAGCATCTGCGGGAGATTCTGATTGACATCGCTGTGGTGCAGGGGCGATCTCCGGAGATGTTCAGCTCCGTGCAATTGCGTCCGGTCCGTCGGTTGGTTACGACTTTGGAATCCGGATGACACCGAACTTTGCGCGATATCATTCGCAAATGGGTATGAGTGTGGATCTCGGAGCCGAGCGGTGAACCCGGTCGTTACTGACTTGCGCACTCCCTGGGCCGACGAGGCCTTGAACGCCGAGTGTCCCCTCGCGCACTACCCGCGTCCGCAATTGGAGCGACCGCAGTGGTTGTGCCTCAACGGCAGCTGGGATTACGCCATCCATGAATCATCCTCGTGCGGGCTCGCGGACGAACCGCTGCCCACCGCCTACGACGGCCAGATCCGCGTTCCGTTCGCCTTGGAGACGGTCGCGTCGGGCGTGACACGCGAGCTGCGTGCCGATGAGACGCTCTTCTACCGCCGGATCGTCGAGCTCCCGCCCGAATGGCGGGACCGTCGGGTCGTGCTCAACTTCGAGGCCATCGACTACCAGGCGGCGATCTGGGTGAACGGACGACTGGCCGGTCAGCATCGCGGCGGCTATCTGCCGTTCAGCGTCGAGCTCCCCGCCGGCTACGGGCGGCCGGAGATCGTGGTCGGCGTCCGCGATCCGGGCCCTGCCGGGCGTCAGCAGTATGGCAAGCAGGCAGAGAAGGTCCCGAAGGACATCTGGTACACCGCGACCAGTGGCATCTGGCAGAGTGTCTGGGTCGAACCGCTCCCAGCCAACGCCATCACATCTGTGGCCGCCATCAGCTACGGCGATCTCGACGGATTCTCCATCGCTGTCGAGACCGAAAAGCCATGTCAGGTGGTCATTCGGGTGTACGGTCCGGACGGTTCCGAGGTGAGCGCAACCGGCAGGTCCGGCCATTCGGTCGAAGTAGCGCTGCCACACGTTCGTCCCTGGACGCCCGACGATCCCTACCTCTACCGGCTCGAAGTCAGTAACGACGGCGATCGGGTCACCTCCTGGGCCGGCCTGCGGACCATCTCGCTGGGTCGCATCCCTGGTGCTCGTCGCAGTCAGCGCCCGGTCATCGTCCTCAATGGCATGCCGTTGCTCCTCAACGCTCCGCTGGACCAGGGCTATTGGCCCGAGTCCGGGATGACGGCTCCGTCGGACGAGGCGCTGATCTTCGACCTCGAAGAACTCAAAGGTCTCGGCTTCAATGGCGTCCGCAAGCACATCAAGGTCGAGTCGCGACGCTTCTACCACCATGCCGACCGGCTGGGCATGCTCGTCGTACAAGACGTCGTGAACGGTGGACGACCGCGCGTCAGCATTCCCCGATCACGCCTGGTGATGATGCTGGATTGGCAGACACGCGACAAGACCCGCCGCGGGTTGCTCGCAGCCGGCCGGGAATCCAAGCAGAACCGCGACGAGTTCGAGGCTGATATGGCCGGTATGATCGCGCTGCTGCGCTGTCATCCGAGCATTGCGATGTGGGTCGTCTTCAACGAGGGTTGGGGGCAATATCACACCTCCCGGTTGGAACGGCAGGTCCGCGCCCTGGACCCCACGCGACTGGTCGACCCAGCCTCGGGTTGGTTCGATCAACGCGGTGGCGATTTCCGTAGCAGGCATCGCTACGTCTTAAAGTTGCAGCGTCCGCCGCGCAGGGATCGTCGTCCGTATTTCATCTCTGAGTTCGGCGGATTCAACATGGCTGCCGACGGACACCTGTGGGAAGGCGCCGGCCGGTTCGGCTACCGCTTCTACGACAATGCGGACGAACTCAATCTCGCATTTGCCAAGCTCTACCGTGAGCAGCTAATCCCGTTGCTCGCCCATGGCCTGCGTGCCTGCGTCCTTACCCAGGTGAGCGACGTGGAGATCGAGACAAACGGATTGTTCAGCTACGATCGGCGAGTTCTGAAGCCGGACGCCGGACTGCTTCGAGAACTGAACGCAGAACTCTACGCGGCCTTCGACTCACTGGCCCCCGGCCGATGACTGGTGCCCGGTGTGCTGTCAGGCCAGGCCCAGCCACTCCTTCCAGGCCGGCAACTCGCGGGTGATCTGGGCCCGGCCGTCCGCGTAGCTGCGAGCCAGTTTGACGATGTTCTTCTCCGAACTGTCGACCAGTCGACCGTCCGGAAAGAAGACCGTCGCCTTGCCCTCGCTCTCCAACTCAAGCAACTCCTCGCGAGTGCGGTTGTAGTTGTCGGCACGCGCCTCCAATGCGTCGACAACCGCGGGATAGCGACGGAAATACTGCCGCATGATGCGGCTGACCCGCATCGGTTCCTTCACATAGCGGCGTGGCCTGGTCAGCACAACAAGGAATTTCTGGTATCCGGCGGCCCTCGCTGCGTCCAAGGCAATTCCACCGCTGGGCCCGAGCGCGCCATCCAGATAGCTGTGCTCGCCGATATGCACCGTGGGCATGAAGAAGGGCAGCGTGGACGACGACTGCACCCGGATCATCAGGTCCTGCGTCGTCGGAGTGTCCTCGCGCGTCCAATAGAAGGCGCGGCCGGTATCGGCCTCGAAGACACCCAGGCTCATCGCCGCCGGGTTGGCGTGGAAGGTGGCGAAATCAAAGGGCAGCGAGCCTCCGGGAAGCCCGGACTCCCGATAGATGTAGTCGGCGTTGAACATACCTTTGCCACGCACGAAGGTCCGAAGATCTCCGAACTGCGGATCGGCAGCGAAGTCGACGAATGACTGGCGGGCCCGCTCAGGATCTCGCGCCAGGTAGTTCGCCGTATTGGACGATCCCGCCGAGATACCGGCCACCCAATCGATATGGATGCCCGCCCGCAACAGCGCCGCCACGACGGCGGCGGAGTAGCTGGCACGCATGCCGCCGCCCTCGAAAATCAGCGCGGTGTCGGTCACATTGCTTGTCAAAGCGGTCGGGGTGGTGGAAGCTGACATACCACCATGCTCTCACTCGATCGCGATGACACAATAAGGGGCGTAGAGGATCCGCGTGGACCCTCCAGATGCTGTCGATGACCCGATGCGAGAGGAACGACGTGAGCGAGAACAACAAGCAGATCGGATTCGTGGGAGCGACCGGACTGATGGGCCACGGGCTGGCCAAGAACTTGCTGCTGAAGGGCTATCCGCTGGTCTATACGATGCGCAAGCGGGCGCCCGAAGGTCTGGACGAGCTAGGTGCGACCCGCGCCGCCGACAACGCGGAATTGGGCCGGATCAGCGATGTGATCGTGATCTGTGTTACCTCGGCGGCCGATGTCGAGCAGGTCGTCAGCCAGGTTCTCACCGACCCGAAGCCCGGCCTGCTGATCTTGGACGCCTCCACCTCCGAACCGTCCACCACCTTCAAGATGGCCGAGCAGGCAGCCTCCAAGGGCGTGAAGTTCGCCGACATTCCGCTCACCCGCGGACCGGTCGAAGCCGAGGCCGGCACCGTCAACGTGCTGGTCGGCGCCGACAATGAACTCTTCGCCGAGGTGGAGCCGATCGTCTCCTGCTTCGCCGACAATATCTACCGTTGCGGCGGGCTGGGCGCAGGCCACATCATCAAGCTCGCCAACAACACAGCCTTCCAGGCCGCGCTGACCACCTTGGCCGAGGGCTTCTCGGTCTGCGTGAAGTCGGGCGTCGACCCGGCCAAGCTGATCGAGGTGCTGGGCGGAGGAGGTTTCGCCAACGGTGGCACCCTGAAGATCATGGGCGCGTCTCTCGAGGGCGACTTCGAGGGCCTGAAGTTCCAGCTCGACAACGCACGCAAGGATGTGCGCTACTTCTCGCGGCTGGCGGCCGATCTGAGCGTGCCGCTCCCGGTCGGCGATGGTGTTCACGAGGCCCTCGAGATCGCCAGCGCCCAGGGCTTCGGTGGCGAGTTCTGCGCAGCGCTCACGAAGTCCCAGGCCAAGCTGAACAACATCACCATCGGGGCCGGCGAACCAGCCTGAGTCACAAAGATCGCGGTCGGAGCTGCGCTTCAGACCCACCGCGTCGGCCGAGGACCTCGATTGCTATGCTGAACAAGGCCTGAGCGATGGGCCGTTCTGCCTACTCAGTTCCGTGGAGCTGACGGGTAGGCCTCGTCCATTGCAGAAGCTTCCGTGCGGTCTCCTGGCCGTATGGAGATTTGGATCCGGGCTTCGAAAGAAGCCTCTTCACACTGGGAGGAGTGAACCGATGACGACACCTACTCCACCAGCAGGCGCGTCAACGGATGTCGCGGACGAAGCGCCCGACAACCTCGTTCTCGCCGGTGACTTCGATGCCCCCACTTATGATCAGTGGGCAGCCGAAGTTGCGAAGGTACTGAACAAGGGACGTCCTGAAGACAAACTGCTGAGCCCCGAGCAGGCTATCGAGCGGCTTCGTTTCAAGACCGTTGACGGCATCGTGGTTGAGCCGATCTACACCGTTGATGATGCTATTGGTGATCTCGGAGCGCCCGCTTCCGAGCCGTTCACGCGCGGCACGACCGTGCGCAACGGTGACCTGGATGCCTGGGATGTTCGTGCGCTGCACGAAGACCCCGATCCTGTGGTCACTCGCGAGGCAATCCGTACCGACCTGGAGCGTGGTGCCACCAGCATCTGGCTGCGTGTCGATCCCGACGCTGTTCAGGTCTTAGACATCGCCAAGGATCTGTCCGACGTGCTGCTCGATCTCGCCAAGATCGATGTCTCCAGCCGCACCGATCAGCAGGCCGCGGCCGAGGCGCTGCTCGCCATCTTCGAGGCGACCGACAAGGACAAGTCGGAGCTTTCGCTGAATCTGGGTCTCGACCCGATCGGCGCGGCCGCTCTGAACGGCACGACTCCCGATCTGACTCAGCTCGCCGGCTATGTCAAGCGGCTCGCCGAGTACAAGAAGTCGCGGGCGATCGTCGTTGACGGCACCATCTACCACAATGCCGGCGCCGGCGATGTGCACGAGGTTGCATGGCTGCTGGCCAGCGCGGTCGAATATGTGCGAGCTCTCGTGGAGCAGGGCATCAGCGTGGACGACGCCTTCGATGCGATCAACTTCCGCGTCACCGCTGCCGTTGACGAGCTGGCGACCATCTCACGCATCCGCGCGCTGCGCACGGCGTGGGCTCGGGTCGGCGAGGTCTTCGGGGTCACCGCGGCCAAGCGCGGCGCCCGCCAGCATGCGGTCACCTCGTGGCGTGAGATCACCCGGGACGATCCCTATGTCAACATCCTGCGCGGTACCATCTCGACCTTCTCCGCTGCCATTGGTGGCGCTGAGGCGATCACCGTGCTGCCGTTCGACACCGCCTGGGGTCTGCCCAACGTCTTCAGCCGTCGCATCGCGCGCAACACACAGATCGTGCTCTCGGAGGAATCCGATATCTGCCGGGTCAATGATCCTGCGGGCGGTGCCTGGGCCATCGAGTCGCTGACCCGTCAGATCGCCGAGGCCGCCTGGGCCGAGTTCCAGACGATCGAAGCCGCTGGTGGCATGGTTGCGGTGCTCGCCGGCGGTCATGTCGGCGAAGTGCTGGCAGACCTCAACGCCAAGCGCGGCAAGTTGCTGGCATCTCGCAAGCTGCCGGTGACCGGTGTTTCGGAGTTCCCGAACCCGTCGGAGGCTCCGGTCGAGGGTCGTGTCGCTCGTCCTGAGGCTCCCGAATATGCCGGGCTCACCTGGGCTCGCAACGCGCAGGTCTTCGAGGACCTTCGCGATGCCGCTGCCGGAGCCGCTGCCGGGGTCTTCTTGGCTTGTCTGGGAACTCGTCGTGACTTCGGTGGACGTGAAGGCTTCGCGTCCAACTACTTCCACATCGCGGGGCTCGACACCCCGAGTGCGGAATCCGCCGACATCGCTGAGATCGTGGAGGCTTGGAAGGCGTCCGGTACCCCGGTCGCGTGTCTTTGCTCCTCGGGCAAGGTTTACGCATCTATCGGTGTGCAGGCCGCGCAAGCGTTGAAGGACGCCGGTGCTGCCAAGGTGCTGCTCGCGGGCAACATCAAGGAGCTCAAGGGCGCTGATACCGCCGGACTCATCGATGGCACGATCGCCATGGGCATGGATGTCGTCGCCGGTCTGAATGATGTCTTGAACACCTTGGGGGTGACTAAGTGAACGCCTTGCCTCGTTTCGACCAGGTCGAACTGGGGACTCCTGCCGTGGATCCAGACGCGCAGGCCACCTTCGACGCGATCCTGAACGCCGATGGACCGATCGACTGGACCACGCCGGAACAGATCGACGTCAAGCACCTCTACGGCAGCGACGTATACGACAGCATGGATCATCTTCACACGATGCCGGGTATGCCGCCGTTCCTGCGCGGTCCCTACTCGACCATGTACACCTCGCGTCCGTGGACGATTCGTCAGTACGCCGGTTTCTCCACCGCTGCCGAGTCGAACGCTTTCTACCGCCGCAACCTGGCTGCCGGCCAGAAGGGGCTGTCGATCGCGTTCGACCTGGCGACCCACCGTGGCTACGACTCCGATCATCCG
>NZ_JAVTWX010000006.1:0-3497 GCF_032229645.1 Brooklawnia sp. | reverse complement strand
TCAGCCGGCCGATGCTGTGGAATATCTGGTTGTCGATCCTGCCGATCCTGATCTTGGGGGTGGCGATCAGCGCAGGCCTCGGCACGCTGATCATCTCGCGGCCACTCGGCTACATCGTGCTCGTCGTCTGTGGAATCATCTGGCTGCTGATGCTGCCGAATGCGAGCTACCTGATCACCGAGCTCAATCTCTCGCATCGCCGGCCGGACGACCGTGTACCGATGTGGTTCGATGTGATTCTGGTCATCACACTCGCCATGTCGGGTGTGATCAACACGGTCATCAACCTGTTCACCGCGCACACCTTGAGCGCCCTCTATTTCTACGGTGACTACGCCACCAGCTACACCCAGACGCCGGTGCTCGTGGTCCTCGCGGTGGTGCTGCTGCTGGTCTCGTTCGGCATGTACCTGGGCCGCTACCTGCGCTTCAACAGCTGGGATATCCGCCACCCGGTGTCGTTCGCCAAAAGGCTGCGGGAGCATTTCGGCGACCGCGACAACCGGCTGGCGGGCCTCGGCCTCACGATCACCCTACGCGATCTTTCTGGCGATGATCTACCTAGTCACAGCCGGTCCACTGATCCACGTCATGGTGAGATTCGAGTCGTTCGGCTAACCCCCGGCCCACGCACCGATCACCACGGCAGCCACGCTCGCGCAGCCGGGATCGGGAGCCGCGGGAAGCTGCCGGGTCCGCGGAGTTTCCCGGTAACCAGAAAGGAACCATCCGGCCCTCAGGAGGGCGATCTGCTGCTGCATGTCCACCGGCAGGCCACGACCTTCCGAAACCATTTTCCCCGTTCACGGACATCCGACCCCGAACTGACCTATCGTTTAGAGTACTTACCATCTGGTAAGTCGCGTAACGATTCGACCACCGGACATCGCAACGAGAGGAGCCGCAGATGATCACCGTCGAGCATCTGACGAAGCGCTACGGCACCGCCACCGCCGTCGACGACCTCAGCTTCGATGTGCCCGCGGGCGCGGTCACCGGATTCATCGGGCCCAATGGCGCAGGCAAGTCGACGACGATCCGGGCCATTCTCGGGCTCGACCATCCGACATCCGGCCGGGCGCTCATCGACGGCACTGCCTATCGGGCGCTCCCCCAGCCGATGCGCACCGTTGGCGCGGTCACCGATCCGCACGCCGTACAGCAGGGCCGCACCGCGATCGATCACCTGCGCTGGGCGGCGGCCACCGGAGGCATCGGCACCGACCGAGTTCAAGCGGTCATGAATGAAGTCGGACTCAGTGAGGTGGCGACCCGTCGGATCAAAGCGCTGTCACTGGGCATGCGGCAACGCCTCGCCATCGCGCTGGCATTGCTCGGCGAACCCAGGATCTTGATCCTGGACGAGCCATTGAACGGGCTCGACCCGAGCGGCATCGTCTGGCTCAGATCGCTGCTCAAGAACCATGCTGCCGACGGCGGCGCCGTGCTGGTCTCGAGTCACCTGCTGCACGAACTGCAGGAAACCGCAGACCGGGTCGTCCTGCTGGCGAACGGACGACTCATCGCCGAGCAGACCATGGACGAACTCGTCCGCCGTACCAAAGGCGCGACACGCGTGGTCTGCGAAGACGCCGAACGGCTGGCCGCCGCGCTTGAGGAAGCGGGCGGAAGCGTCGCACGCGAGCGCGACGATGCGCTTGCTGTGCAAGGCGTGGGCGCCGCCCTCATCGGACGCATCGCTCTCGATCTGCGGATCGCGCTGAGCGAATTGACGCCGCAGCCCAAGAACCTCGAAGCCAGATTCCTTGCTCTCACCAGCACCCCGCAGGAGATCGCTCTCCGCACTACTGAGGAGCACGCACTATGACTATCGCCATTCAGTCCAGCGCAGCGAACCGCCCTGCCCCAGGCTTATCCGCAGCGGTCAGATCCGAGGCCATAAAACTCTGGTCGCTGCCATCGCACCGCGCGCTCATGACCGCCGCCATCGCGCTGAGCGGCATCGCTGCCGCGTTCTTCTACGCCACCCTGCCGGTCACCCAGGGCCGTCCACTGAGTGCGCTGGCACCTCACCAGGTCTTCGGCGCCGGAGTCCTCGGAGTGGACGCGTCCACCTTCGTACTGATCGCACTGAGCGCGGTCTTCGTCGGATCGGAATTCACCTCCGGGATGATTCAGACGACCGCAACTCTGACGCCCGATCGCACAAGATTCCTGACCGCCAAACTGCTGACGATCGGTGCGGCAGTGCTGATCATCGGAGTGCTCGCTGCGGCGCTGTGCATCCTGGTCACCGTCGTGGCGGGCGGGCTGGTCAGCATGACACCCGCAGAGCTCTTCCCTGCGGAGAACATCCGCCTCGCCGCCGGTTCGGTCGCGATGCCCGTGGTCTATGCGATTCTGGCTGCGACAGGCACGTTCGTCTTCCGCAGCGCTGCGCTCGGCGCCCTGGTGCCGTTGGCCATCATGGCCATCGGTGGAGTGGCAGAATGGTTCGGCGCCGGCTTCGGGGCGATGGTGACGCCGCTTCTTCCCGTTTCGGCCATCCACAGTCTCACCGGGACTGCCAGCGGCCATGAGGCGATCGGCCTCGGCTGGGCGTTCGTCTCGCTGGCGGCCTGGATCGCGATCGCGTCGCTGGCGGCCGGCCGGCGGCTGACGCGCAGAGATATCTGAGAACCTCGAAAAGCCGATGATGACGAGCAAACAGACCCCGGCGTCCGGACGCACCGGCCGTGCGCCCACCTTCACCGAAGCTGCCCGGCGCGAGCAGATCATCGGCCTCACGATCGACCTGATCGCCGAACGCGGCATAGCGCGCACCACGCTCGCGCTCATTGCCGAAGCCGCCGGGGTGACGAAGCCCGCGGTGCTCTACTTCTTCGGCACCAAGGACGCGGTGATCAAAGCGGCCTGCGCGCACGCACTCGGCAGCGCCGTCGAAGCGATCGCCCAAGCAGTGATGGCCGCGCCGACACCGACGGCCGCCGTTGCCGCCTACGTCCGGTCGACGGTGCAGTTCACGATCGAACACCCTAGCCAGATCAAGGTGATGACCGAGATGCTGACCAGCGACCAGGATCTCGTGACGCAAAGCGCAGAGGCGATCGGAGAAGAGCCCGCACCGCAATGGCAGGCGCTGGCCGGGCTCATCGAGCAGGCCCAGCGCGGCGGGGAGCTGAGCCCGGCGGACCCGCGCACGGCCGCCATCGGGCTGATCGGGGCGACCAATGCGATCGTCGGCGAGTGGTTCTCCGATCCCAGCTTTGACCTGCGCGCCGCGACGGACGAGGTGCTGCGACTCTTCTTCCGCGCGACCACCGCCGACCACCCCGCCGAAACCTGACCCTGCCGGAGCCTGACGCTGCCGGCCCGAACGGCCGGCCAGCAGGACACGTCGTCCGCGAGCGGGCGCGGTATAGAGTCGAGACGCACCGAGGGACTTCAAGGGCGAGCACCGACACCGCAGCCGCATTTCAAGGGAGATCTGACATGGACGACAAGACGGTCGTATTGAACGCCGGCCTGGTGAACTA
>NZ_JAVTWX010000005.1:0-3525 GCF_032229645.1 Brooklawnia sp. | reverse complement strand
GCTGTCTGTCATCGCACCATCGTCGCCGCGTGCGAAAGGGCCGGCAACCCCCTCGGGGGTGCCGGCCCTTGTCGTCTGGGTCAGGCTCGACGTCTGCCGCTGACCAGGCCGATCAGCCACAGCAGCAACACCGCGCCGCCGATCGCGGTCAGCATGCTGAAGATCAGCCCGCCGCCCGCGACGTTCACGTTGAACGCGCTCAGGATCCATCCACCCAGCAGGCCACCGACGATTCCGACGATGATGTTCATCAGGATGCCCATCGAGGCGTCCGTCTTCATGATCTTGCTGGCGATCCATCCGGCGATGCCGCCGAGGATGATCCAGCCCAGGAATCCCCAACTCAACATTGCTGTTCCTCCTTGTCTCGTTGCAGTTCACGTACCGTCAACTGTAGGCGGGCAGATCCCAGACCGGTCCCTGGCTGCTCCCTGGATCTGCCGAATCGACCCTTTGGGGTGGGGGCCTGCGCGAAGCCGATCCGCGTGGGGCGCGTTGGCTCAGCAGATCTCCGGGACAACCTGGCCGGTCAGGCCTGGTCGATCCTGACCACATTGCCGGACGGGTCCCGCACCGCGCAGTCGCGCACGCCCCAGAACTGATCGGTCGGCTGCTCCAGCACCTCGACGCCGGCCTGGCTCAGCCGGGCGAAGAGGCCGTCCAGGTCGTCGGTGCGGAAGTGCGCCGCGCTCAGCGCTCCTTTGGCCAGCAATCCCCGGAGCACCTCAGTGTCGGACGGCGCGTCGGCGAGGTAGTTGCTCAGCACGATCGAGAAATCCGACTGCCCCGGTGCCGCCAGGGTGATCCAGCGGTGCTCGCCGTTGGCCACGTCGTTGATCACCTCCAGCCCGAGCAGGTCCCGGTAGAAGCTGAGCGCGGGTTCGGTCTCGGTCACCGCGACGAAACAGCGGGAAACGGCAATTGTCATGACTCAGAGGCTAGACACCGGACGTCCGGGTGACTTCTCCGATCCTGACCGATCGGCCGCGCCCGCCGATTTGGTGCCGCACTCCGCACCACGTAGGGTTGCTCGGCTGCCAACGGGAAGGTGGAGATGAGTAAGACCGAGCGGGTGACCGAGGCGCCTTGGCTGGCGGCCAGGGACCGGTCCGTGATCACCATCCTGCTGGTGGCGACCTTCGTCGTGATCCTCAACGAGACTGCGCTGAACGTCGCCCTCACCTCGGTGATGACCGACCTGCACGTCGACGAGCGCACGGTGCAGTGGCTGACCACCGCCTTCATGCTGACCATGGCAGTGGTCATCCCGATCACCGGGTGGCTGCTCGAACGGATCCCGACCCGCGCCGCGTTCATCCTTGCGATGAGCCTGTTCACCGCCGGCACGCTGGTCTGCGCAGTCGCCCCGACCTTCGCACTGGTGCTGGCCGGACGGATCGTCCAAGCGAGCGGAACGGCGATCATGATGCCGCTGCTGATGACCACGATCATGCAGCTGGTGCCCCCCGCGCATCGCGGGGCCGTGATGGGCAACATCTCACTGGTCATCTCCGTGGCGCCCGCGCTCGGCCCGACCCTGGCCGGGGTGGTGCTGCAGTTCAGCAGCTGGCGCGGCGTCTTCGCGTTGATGGTGCCGATCGGCCTGGCCATGCTGATCGGCGGGGCGCTGCGAATCGCCAACGTCAATGAGCCGGTCCGGGTCCCTCTCGACGTGCTCTCGATCCCGCTCACCGTGCTCGGCTTCGGCGGCCTGGTCTACGGGCTCAGCCTGATCGGCGACACCGGCGCCCCGGCGGCCGAACTGGCCACGGTGTTCTCGATCGCCATCGCCGCCCTGATCGCCTTCCTCTGGCGGCAGCTGCTGCTGGCCCGCAGCGACCGCGCCCTGCTCGACCTGCGCGCCTTCCGGCACGGTGCGTTCACGATCAGCGTCGTGGTGATGGCACTGGCGATGATGGCGCTGTTCGGCACCATCATCATGCTGCCGCTGCTGTTGCAGCGCGCCCTGCACCTGCCCGCGCTGAGCGTGGGGCTGATCCTGCTTCCCGGCGGCCTGCTGATGGGCGTGCTCGGCCCGATCGTCGGACGGCTCTACGACCGGGTCGGCGCCCGGCCGCTGATGCTGCCCGCCTCGGTGCTGGTGGCCGGCGTGTTCTGGGTGCTGTCGACCATCGCGCCGGACACCCAGTGGTGGCTGGTGCTGGTCTGCCACATGGCGATGAGTGCGTCGTTCGCCTTCATGTTCACCCCGTTGTTCACCATCGCCCTGGGCTCGCTCCCCCGGCAGCTCTACACCCACGGCTCGGCGATCGTGGGCACCGTGCAGCAGCTCGCCGGAGCCCTGGGCACCGCCGTGTTCGTGACGGTCTTCGCCACCCAGTCCGAGGCTCGGCGACAGACCGGGGCCGGGGTCGAGGCGAGCCTTCTGTACGGCTCGCACCTGGCCTTCATCGGTGCCGGAGCGGTCTGGCTGCTGGCCATCGTGGCCATCGCCTTCCTGCGGACGCCCGAGCCCGAGGCCGAGGCTTCGCACGGAACCGAACGCGATTTGGATTGAGTGCTGGTGGGCCGCGGCCGGATACGGCACGATACGCCCATGGCGAAACTTCCAAAGTTGGATAACGAGCTCTACGAGGCAGAGTTGCTGCGGTTGCAGTCGGAACTGGTGGAGATGCAGGAATGGCTGCGTACCGAGGGTAAGCGGCTGGTGGTGGTGTTCGAGGGGCGTGATGCTGCGGGTAAGGGTGGTGCGATCAAGCGGATCACGGAGTATTTGAGTCCGCGGATCGCGCAGGTGGTGGCGTTGCCGGCTCCGACGGAGCGGCAGCAGTCGCAGTGGTATTTCCAGCGGTATATCCAGCATCTGCCGTCGGCTGGTCAGATCAAGTTGTTCGATCGGTCGTGGTACAACCGGGCCGGTGTGGAGCGGGTGATGGGGTACTGCAGCACCGCGGAGCATCGGCGCTTCCTGCGGCAGTGTCCGATCTTCGAGCGGATGCTGATCGAGGACGGGATCATTCTTCGTAAGTACTGGTTCTCGGTGTCGGACAAGATGCAGGAGAAGCGGTTCAAGTCGCGGTTGACCGATCCGATGCGGCAGTGGAAGTTGTCGCCGACGGATCTCGAATCGTTGACCCGGTGGGAGGACTACTCGCGGGCCAAGGATGAGATGTTCGTGCACACCGATATTCCGGAGGCACGGTGGAATGTGGTGGAGTCGGAGGACAAGAAGCGGGCGCGGATCAACATGATCGCGCATCTGCTGGCGTCCATTCCGTATGAGAAGGTGGAGCGGCCGGCGTTGAAGCTGCCCAAGCGTCCGCCGTCCACCGGCTACCAGCGCACCGACCGCGGCCTGCAGTCCGAGGTGCCGGACGTGACCGTCGGGCTCGAGCGGAAGGCCAAGGCGGCCAAGTACGTGGACCCCGAGGATGACGATCACCACGACGAAGAGACCCACGAGGGCTGACCCGCAGGTCCGAGGGTTCTGGACGGCTCGAAGGCGCGCCCTGCTCCAGGGCGCGCCGTCGATGCGATACTGACCGCGTGCCAAGCAAGCCGCCG
>NZ_JAVTWX010000004.1:0-3529 GCF_032229645.1 Brooklawnia sp. | reverse complement strand
GTCGGGTCGACCCAACTGGTCATCGCGGCGCTGGTCGGCGTCGCGTCGATCATCCTGCTGATCACCGTGGCCAAGCTGAACCCGTTCCTGTCGCTGATGGCGGGGTCGGCCATCGTGGCCGCGATCGCGGGCGTGGGCGTGAATGAGCTCTTCAAGAGCTTCGTCACGGGCTTCGGCTCGACTCTGGGCGGGGTGGGCATCCTGATCGGTCTCGGCGCACTGGTCGGCAAGCTGTTGGTGGACAGCGAGGGTGCGAACGCTGTGGTCGACAAGATCCTGGGCTCCGCCCCGCTCGCGCTGGTGCCCTGGGCCGTCACGCTGATCGCCTTCATCGTCGGCATCCCGATGTTCTTCGAGATCGGGCTGGTGCTGCTGATGCCGATCATCGTGTTGACGGCACGAAGGGGAAAGCTTCCGATCATGCTGATCGGCATCCCGGTCCTGGCCGCGCTCGGGCAGATGCACGCCTTGATGCCGCCGCACCCCGGACCGCTGGCGGTGATCGACGCCCTGCACGCCGACCTGGGTTTGACCATGCTGATCGGCTTCGCCCTCGCGATTCCGGTGATCATCGTGGCCGGACCGCTCTTCGCGCCGATCGCGGCCCGATGGGTGCCGGCGATGGCGCCCGAGCAGGGTGCAGTGGCGACGACGCAGAACACTACCTATCGGCGTCCGTCGTTCGGCGTGACCCTGGCCACCATCCTGCTGCCGGTCGTACTGATGCTGGCCCGGACGGTCAGCGAACTGACGCTGCCCGCGGGGTCTCCCGTGCGGACCGCGTTGGAGTTCGTGGGCACGCCGGTCGTCGCCCTCTTCATCACCGCGCTGATCTCGCTGATCACCCTGGGTGTGCGGACCGGGCGGAGCATGTCCGAGGTCGGCGTGAGCGTGTCGGCGTCGTTCGGTCCGGTGGCCGGCATCCTGCTCATCGTCGGCGCCGGCGGCGGCTTCAAGCAGACCCTGGTCGATCTGGGCGTGGGTAAGGTCGTCGCCGAAGCGACCTCTGCACTGTCGCTCAGCCCGCTGCTGGTGGCCTTCGTTCTGGCCGCGCTGGTGCGGATCGCCACCGGCTCAGCGACGGTGGCCGCGCTCACGGCCGCAGGGCTCGCACTGCCACTCGCCGAGGGATTGTCGCCGGTCCAGGTGGCGATGCTCGTCCTGGCCGTCGGTCTCGGATCCGGAGTGCTGTCGCATGTCAACGATGCGGGGTTCTGGTTGATCAAGGAGTTCTTCGGTCTGACCGTCGTCGAGACGTTCAAGACCTGGACCGTGCTGACGATCATCGCGCCGCTGGTGGGCATGGTGCTGCTGTTCGGCGTGTGGTCGTTCGTCTCTTGACGAGGCGCTGACCACGATTGGGATGGGCCGCCGAGCCCGCGTACGGTTGGCTAGCTGCTCACCGGGCCGGTGCCGTACTGGCGCGGATTCTGCCTGGCGATCTCGCCGACCACATCGGTCAGAATCTCGCGCATCACCGACTGGGCGCACACCGGGTCGCGACGCATGATCGACTCGGCAACGGCTTGATGGAGCTCGAAGGAATGCACGACCGGGTGGGGAAGCACGCCGTGTTTGGCGCGTCCGCGCAGTGCGGCCGACACCGAGTCGGCGTGGGCGGAGAAGAGTTCGTTGTCGGCGGCGTGAAGGATCAACGTGTGGAACTCGACGTCGATCGAGACGAACCGGTCCATGTCGTCGCGCACGCCGGCCTCATAGAGCTCGTTGGCCAGATCGACGAGTTTCTCCGCCTGGGTGGCGCTTCGTCGCTGCGCAGCCAGCGCCGCGGCAACGGGTTCCAGGGCGAGCCGTAGCTCGGTCAGCGCTGTCAGCTGGCCGCGCATGGAGCCGGAGTCGATGCGCCAGCCGATCACCTTGGGATGGAAGACCGACCAGCGGGCCAAAGGCAACACCTCGCTGCCGACCCGGCGCCGGCTGTCGACCATGCCGAGTGACTGCAACTCGCGGACAGCCTCGCGGATCACCGTTCGCGACACCCCGTACTGGGTGGCCAACTCATCAAGCGTCATGGTTGAACCTGTGGCCAAGTCGCCGCGCGCGATACGGGCGCCGAGATCGTCCACGACGGACGCGTGGAGGGACGTCTTCGGCGCCGAATCGGCGTCACCCATTGGTCCCTCCTCATGGCCGGCTCTGACAAGGGCCATCATTCCACGTCGCCCGAGGCGGACCGTTGCCGACGCAGGTTGATCGATTCCGGCTCTTCGGAACCCGGATCTACGGCGGCTGACGCTTAGGGATGCGCTGACTCATTGTTGGTGGAGCTTGTCGAGACCTTGTGTGCAACGGGTTTCGGCTAGCTCAACCGGCGAACCGCCGCATTGATCAGCGTTTCCCTCAACGGTCGATGCCGAGATCCCGCGCTTCGCGGGCTACGTCGGCGCGGAAGTCGGCCAGTTGACGGTCCGTCTCGGCGGTGCTCAGCCCCAGCTCGGCGACCAGTAGCTCGCCGGCCTGGGGGGCGGCTGCCGCGGCGTGCAGGAAGCGGACGGGGATGCGCCGGGTGAGGATGTCGGAGACGGTGCGGGCCATCTCGTGCCTGATCGCGAACACCACTTCGGCCCAAAGGTAGGGCAGTTCGGGGGCGATCGGTTCGGCTCCTGAGCGTTGGCTGAGCCACACCGAAGCCAATAAATATCGGTCGCGGAATCACTGGAACAGGCAGATTCCGGCGAGTATGCTCGCCACGGCGCCGAGAGGTGCCCGCCGGCACCGGACAGGTGTGTATTCCGCGCGAGGGAGGTGATGGTCGTGAGTTGCGATTCCGCCAGTACCCACTTATCGAACCATCTGATCCCTGGCCGCGCCGCTGGCTGATTCTCGCTCTGCGCGGCCTCCTTTCGCGACCTGAAGGAGACCGCGATGGCGATGCTGCGCTCCTCCACCTTCACCGGCCAAGAGGCTGCGCTGCGCACCCGCAGCCAGTTCGCTGCGGATGCCCTGGTGCTGGCCGCGGTGGCCGTCCTGTTCTGGCTGCTGATCCGGCTGTCCCACGGGTTCACGGCCCCGTTCAACCCGGCGTCAGCGCCGTCCAGCGTCTCGACGGATCCGGCGAACCTGCCCTACTATGCGGCCCGCTCGCTGCTGCGGATGTTCGTCGCGCTGATCGTCTCAACCATTTTCACCTTCATCTACGCCACCGCCGCGGCCCGGCTGCGTCGCACCGAGAAGATCCTGGTGCCGCTCCTCGACATCTTGCAGTCGGTTCCGGTGCTCGGTTTCCTTTCGGTCACGTTGTCGGTGTGGCTGATGCTGTTCCCGCACTCCGAACTCGGCGTGGAATGCGCCTCGGTGTTCGCGATCTTCACCAGCCAGGTGTGGAATATGACGTTCGCGTTCTATCAATCGCTGGTCACCCAGCCGCGTGATCTGGACGAGGCGGCGCGGCTATTGCGGCTGACGAAATGGCAGCGGTTCTGGCGCGTGGATGTGCCTTACGGAATGCTGCCGCTCGTCTGGAACGGAATGATGAGCTTCGGCGGCGGCTGGTTCTTCCTGATCGCGTCCG
>NZ_JAVTWX010000003.1:0-20924 GCF_032229645.1 Brooklawnia sp. | reverse complement strand
CATGATCGAGCATGACGACTCCAGCGACATCGACCCGACGACCGCCCCCGGCCAGAAGGCATGGGGGTGGGGTCTGCGAAGTGTCCATTCCTCCGGACAAGTCCTGGACACCTGGTATCCCGAGCCGATGACCGGTGAGCCGGAGCCCGACGCGCGTCCCCCCAAGTCGCTGCGAGCACACCGGATTCACAGCGTGACCCGTCGTATCAACACCGAGATCGTGCGCACCGTCATCGATCTGGACGAAGCGCCCGTCACCACCGAGGACGCCTACCTGCGTCTGCATCTGCTCAGCCACCGACTGCGCAAGCCGCGCAGTATCAACATGGACGGTATCTTCGCGGTGCTGCCGAACGTGGTCTGGACCACCCTGGGCCCCTGCCACGCCGACAGCTTCGAGCAGATCCGCGCCGACCTGTCAGGTCACCGCGGCGGTCTGACCGTGCTGTCGGTGGACAAGTTCCCGCGGATGCTCGACTACGTGATCCCCAGCGGCGTGCGGGTCGCCGACGGCGCCAGGGTGCGGCTGGGCGCTCACCTGGCAGCAGGCACCACCGTGATGCACGAAGGCTTCGTCAACTTCAACGCAGGCACTTTGGGCGCGTCCATGGTTGAGGGACGTATCAGCCAGGGCGTGGTCGTCGACGATGGCTCCGATATCGGAGGCGGCGCGTCGATCATGGGCACCCTGTCGGGTGGCGGTCAAGAGATGATCAGCATCGGCAAGGGCTGCCTGTTGGGCGCCGAATCCGGCCTGGGTATCTCGCTGGGCGACAACTGCGTGATCGAGGCGGGCCTCTATGTGACCGCCGGCACCAAGGTGCTGCTGCCCTCCGGCGAGGTCGCCAAGGCGCGTGAGCTGAGCGGCGCCAGCAATCTGCTCTTCTTGCGCGATTCGCAGACCGGCGCGGTGGTCGTGAAGCCCAGGGCCGGGCAGCGCGTCGAACTGAATGCCGCATTGCACGCCAACTGACGATGGCACACGGTTCCCGACCAGCCCCACCTGATGCCCGCCAGCCCGGCAGCGCTGCAATCGGCTTCGTGATCATCGCGGTTCTCGCCGTGCTGATCGCCTCGATCGTGACCTTCATCGCCCGTCAATCGTCGGAGGGACCGGTGACCCCCGTGGGACCTGCGCAAGGCTGTCAGGTAACCGTCGAGGATCTGTCGAGCTACCTGACCTGGGAGCAGTCGGTCAACGCCTCGATCATCGTCGGGGAGTCGATCAGGCGCGGCTTGCCGCCCCGCGCGGCGACCATCGCTCTGGTCACCGCCTACCAGGAATCCGATCTGCGCAATCTCGACTACGGCGACGCAGACTCGGTTGGGCTCTTCCAGCAGCGCCCCTCGCAGGGCTGGGGCAGCGTCGAGCAGATCATGGATCCGTGGTATTCGGCCGGGAAGTTCTACGAGGCGCTGGTGAAGGTCGACGGCTGGGAGACCGGAGTGATCAACGACGTCGCCCAGGCGGTACAACGGTCGGCGCATCCCGAGAAGTACGCCCAGCACGAGTCAAAGGGCCGGGCCTGGGCCAGCGCATTGACGGGCTATTCCCCGGCCGCCATCAGCTGCGTCGACCGGGCCGAGAATCCGTCCGATTCCGCTTTCCTCACCGACTTCTTTGCGATCGTGTGGCCCGACGCCGTCACGGTGACGACATCGGACACCGGTGGTCTGCTGATAGCCACCGACTCCGACACCACCTCATGGGCGGCCGCCCAGCTCGCCCTGGTCCGCGGGCAGAATGCGGGGTTGGTCACCGTGCAGGCGCTCGAGCAAAGCTGGACCGTTTCGGGCAATGAACACGCCTCATGGCAGCCCGCTGCTCCGGCGGCTGCCCCGGTGGTCGTCACCCTGCGCTGAGAGCCACCGTGTCAGATGATCCCTCAAGCGGTCAAGCGCTCCGCCGCAGTCTGGACACGCTCGTCGGTTGCGGTCAACGCGACCCGCACATGCTCGGCGTCGCCGTAGAAGTCACCGGGAGCAGCGAGAATGCCGCGCTCAGCCAGCCAGTCGACGGTCTCTCGGCAGCCTTCGCCGCGGGTCACCCACAGATAGAGCGAGCCTTCTGAGTGATCGATCCGGAATCCGGCCTTGCCGAATGCCTCTTTCAGCACGTCGCGGCGCCGCAGATAGCGTTCCCGCTGTGCCTCGACATGGTTCTGGTCGCCCAGTGCGGCCACCATCGCGGCCTGAACCGGGTCGGGCACCATCATGCCGGAATGCTTGCGAACCTCCAGCAGCTCGGCGATCAGGCCGGCATCGCCGGCCAGGTAGCCGGCGCGATAGCCCGCCATGTTCGATCGCTTGGACAAGGAGTTGACGACCAGCAGATTGTCGTGTGATCCGGCACAGACGTCCGGACGCAGCACCGAGACCGGATCGGCCTCCCATCCGAACTCGCCGTAGCATTCGTCGCTGGCCAGCGCCGCGCCCTGATCGCGCGCGGCCAGGATCCAGCGACGCATTAGGTCGTCGGTCGCCAAGGCACCGGTCGGATTTCCCGGGTAGTTGATCCAGATCAGGGACGCGCGGCCGTCGATCTCGTCCGGGTCATCGCAGAATTGCACACGGCAGCCGGCGATTCGCGCTCCGACCTCGTAGGTCGGATACGCGGTCGTCGGAAGGACGACCAGATCGTCCGGGCCGAGACCCAACTGAGAAGGCAACCATCCGACGATCTCCTTGGTGCCGATGACCGGCAGCACATTGCGATCGTCGAGCCCCTCGGCCTGCCAGCGCTTCGCCAGGTAGTCGATGATCGCGGCCCGCAGCGCCGGCGTACCCCAGGTCGCGGGGTAGCCGTGCGCATTGGCCGCACCGGCGAGCGCCGATCGGACGATTTCGGGTGTCGGGTCAACGGGAGTGCCGACAGAAAGATCGACAAGCCCCCCTGCATGAGCGGTAGCCGTCGCCTTGGCAGCGGCCAAGGTATCCCATGGGAAGGCCGGCAGTTTCGCGGAGATTCGCGTCCAGCGACTGACCACCGATGCCCGCCTCAGGCCTGGGGCGGCAGCGCGGCAACCCGCGACTCGTCGTGCTCGTAGACGCCGACTCGGGTGGCGCCGCCGGGCGAGCCGATGTCATCGAAGAAGCGGGTGTTGATGTCGAGCCATTCCTGCTGGTCGTCGGGCAGGTCATCTTCGTAGTAGATGGCTTCGGTGGGACAGACCGGCTCGCAAGCTCCGCAGTCAACGCACTCATCGGGGTGGATGTACAAAGAACGAGGTCCTTCGTAGATGCATTGGACAGGACATTCGTCGACGCAGGCGCGATCCTTGACGTCAACGCACGGCAGAGCAATGACATACGTCATTCACAATCTCCTGTCAGCCAGGTCCCCAACGGACACCACTTCGGATACCCCGCAGATTGTATACCCGTAAACTACGTGCGCCCGAGGGCTCATCACGAAGCGTCGCCTTAGGCTCAGCCGTCACTGGCGGCCGGTTGCGCAGGTTCGGGCTGCTTGCATTGGATGCGGTCGGTCGGCGAATACCGCCAGAAGTGATCCTCGACGGTTGTCTGCCCGTTCACGACCAGGATCCGTTGAAAGTTCACATCGAACCCCTGTGACGGGCTCTGCGCGATGCAACTGGGGCTGGTGCTGATCTGGTCTCGTCCATAGCTGAAGTTGGACAGCTGCGGCTCTGACGCGGTGACTGAATCGAAGTATTTCGTCGACCAAACCCTGACGGTGAGCGAACCGCGTCCCGATGCCGAGGAGGGGGTGATGAATGCCTCCATCAGCACCCCGTGGGGAGTGTCGTTGCGGAACTTCAGATCGAGGACGCCCTCGTAGACTGTTGCCTCGCGTCCCGGCGGGTATTGGCTGAAGTACTCGGTGTGCGGATGATGCTCAATGTCGGTCATGCCGGCGAAGAAGGCCGCGTTATACGTAGTGGTTGCCGATTGGGAGACTCCCCCGCCGACCGCATATTCGATGTGGTCTCCCACCAGCACCCCGCCGGGCAGATAACCGGTGGATGCATTGCGCGGGCCGGTCGCCTGGGAAAGGCTGAATGTCTCACCCGGCTTGACCAGTTCATTGTTGATGCCCGCGGCGGCGAGCCCCAGATTCGTGTTGTGGTATGAGTCGTGGGGATAGTAGGTGGTGAACTCCCCCACCACCTCTTTGATGCCGAGCGCCTCGGCGTCCGCGGTGCTGAACCGGGCCGGCACATCGACGATGCCCAGGTCGATGCCGCGCGGGGCCGGCTGGCCGATCACCGGCGAAAGGGCCGCCGCGAATTCGTCCTGACCGATTCCCCTCCCGTCGGTCGACGGCACCACCACCGGACGACCGCCATGCATCTCGACGGTGGCGTCGTTGCCCTGGATGACGGCAAGTCGATCGCGAACCTCCACCGCGTTGTCATAGAGCTGCGGGTAGTCGATCGCGAGTTGCAGCGTGCCATCGGAGGTGGTGAAGCTGGTGGCTTCGGCGATGCGCTCGGCGGCGAGTTCGGCCTGGGCGTCCGGCGTGCGAACGGTGACCGGCTGCAGCGCGAGTTCGGCTTGTTTGAGCACAGGCTCGGCTTCGGCGTCTGTGATCTGAGGTTCGGTGGTGGTCAGATCTGCCGCGATGCTGGCCGGCTGGTCACGATCGTCGATCGGACGCCTTGCCGCCTGCTGGTAGCCCTCGGCGATGGCGGAGACGGTCTTGTCGACATTGAGACTGGTGCCGAGCAGCATCGGCTCGTACCCGACGGTGATGCCCTCCAGGGCCAGCTTTGCGTCAACCGGCTCCCGCCCGAAGTCCGCCGCCAGCTGCTCGATGAGGGTCGTCGCAGTGGCCTCGTTGATTGTTACCACGGGCGCGGTGGGGCCACCGCCGGTCACCACACGGATCAGCACTCGCGGATTCCAGCTGGACCCGGCCCCGGCCTGATGCACCGTCGCTTCGTAGTCGACCCCCAGCCCGGCATCGTCCGGCGAGATGGACGCGGACTGCCCGGGCTGTCCGGTCAGCGTGAACGCGGCGGTGTCGGCCGGAGAAAGCTCGCTACTCAACGTGGCTGTCGCCTGGGCGATATCCAGCCCGCCGATGGCTACGCCGTTGACCGTGGCATTGCGCGGTACCGAATCATCGGCCATGAAGTGAGCGGCCACGTAGGCGACGC
The DNA here is from genome assembly GCF_032229645.1 of Brooklawnia sp. NCBI lineage: Bacteria > Bacillati > Actinomycetota > Actinomycetes > Propionibacteriales > Propionibacteriaceae > Brooklawnia > Brooklawnia sp. The sequence goes on along the minus strand of NZ_JAVTWX010000003.1, from coordinate 15,801 downwards.
CGAGCAGCACGAGCAGCCCGCCGGCGATCCACCAGACGAGAACCGGAGGGCTTCGATGCGGTCGTTCGACTCGGGTGGCGCCTGCTGCGATCTGCGTCAAGGGGGCTCCTCACGGCGGCGGAGCGGCCACCGGAATCGATAGTTGAAACCTCAGCCAAGGATATCCCAGGGCATAGCCACCCGCCCGAGCCAGTGCGGGGTCGGATCGTTAGGCTTAGCCCATGTCACGCATCGAATCCGACTCCATGGGCACAATTGAGGTGCCATCTGACCGGTACTGGGGCGCACAGACCCAGCGCAGCCTGCAGAACTTCGACATCGGACGCCCGACCTTCGTCTGGGGACGCCCGATGATCAAGGCTCTCGGTGTGCTCAAGAAGTCTGCCGCTCAGGCCAATGCTGACCTTGGCGAGTTGCCCGCCGACATCGCCGACCTGATCGTCCAGGCCGCAGACGAGGTCATCGACGGCAAGCTCGATGAGGACTTCCCGCTGGTGGTCTTCCAGACCGGCTCGGGCACTCAGTCGAACATGAACTCCAACGAGGTCATCAGCAACCGCGCGATCGAGATCGCCGGCGGCGAGATGGGCACCAAGAAGCCCGTCCACCCGAATGACCATGTGAACCGTGGTCAGAGCTCGAATGACACCTTCCCGACCGCGATGCACATCGCGGTGGTCACCGAGATCAACGAGAAGCTGTACGGCGATGTCACGAAGCTGCGCGATACCTTGGCCGCGAAGGCCGACGACTTCGCCGACGTGGTGATGGTCGGGCGCACCCACCTGCAAGACGCCACTCCGGTGACCCTCGGCCAGGTGATCAGCGGCTGGGTCGCCCAGCTCGACTTCGCGCTGGACGGCATTCGCTATTCAGATTCCCGGGCTCGCGAGCTGGCGATCGGCGGCACCGCCGTGGGCACAGGCCTGAACGCGCACCCCGATTTCGGCAAGCTGACGGCCACGAAGATCAGCGAGCAGACCGGCATCGAGTTCGTCCAGGCCGACAATCTGTTCGCCTCGCTGTCCGCCCATGACGCGCTGGTGCAGGTGTCGGGCTCGCTGCGTGTGCTGGCCGATGCGCTGATGAAGATCGCCAACGATGTGCGCTGGTATGCGTCCGGCCCCCGCAACGGCATCGGCGAGCTCACGATTCCCGAGAACGAGCCGGGCAGTTCGATCATGCCGGGCAAGGTGAACCCGACTCAGTCCGAGGCCATGACCATGGTGGCCACCAAGGTCTTCGGCAATGACGCGACCGTCGGTTTCGCCGGTAGCCAGGGCAACTTCCAGCTCAACGTCTTCAAGCCTGTGATGGCCTGGTGCTGCCTCGAATCGATCCAGCTGATCGGCGACGCCTGCGTGTCGTTCAACAATCACTGTGCTGTTGGTATTGAGCCGAACATGCCCCGTATTCAGGCGAACCTCGATTCGAACCTGATGCAGGTGACCGCGCTCAACCGCCATATCGGCTACGACAAAGCCGCGAAGATCGCCAAGAATGCCCACAAGAAGGGCCTGACTCTCAAGGAGTCGGCTCTCGAGTCGGGAGACCTGACCGAAGCCGAGTTCGACGCGTGGGTGGTGCCGGTAGACATGACTCATCCGAGTGCGGCCGAGTGATCTGCTGATCTGAAGCGCTCACGCTGAGCACGATGGGCCGCCTGCCAACCGGTGGGCGGCCCATTTGCGTGTTGTGTCCGTCTCACCCCGTCTCCCACCTCCCGTTTCCCTCCGCCCCCGGATCGTGTAGAAACCGAGCCCACTGCGGGCCCGAGATCTACACAGTCAGCGATGAGAGCTGTCTGCCGCTTCCTGGCGGTCTCAGATAGTGTCGGCCAGATGAGCGATGTTGTGGTGCGTCCTGCGCGGGATGCCGATGTGGACGCGGTGGGCGAGCTACTGGGCCGGGCGTTCGCGGACGATCCATACACCCGACTGCTGTTCGGTGCTGCTCCCGATGCTGCGGCCCGGGCGTCCGATTTGTTCGGCTACGAGATGCGGACGCAGTACCTGCCGTTCGGCGCGGTCGATGTGGCCGAGATCGACGGAGATCTGGCCGGGGTTGCGCTGTGGACGCGTCCGGACCATCCCTCGGGTGTGCTGCACGAGTTGCGGACGTTGCCCGCCTACTGGCGACGGCTCAGACGGCGGATGCCGCGGGCGATACTCAGCGGAATGCAGGCATCGAAGCGCCATCCGCGCTTTCCGCATTGGTATCTGTATCTGCTGGGCGTGGCGCCGGGTTTTCAGGGACGCGGCGTTGGCAGCTCATTGCTCGACTTTCGGGAGGCACAATTCGGGCCCGATGATGCAGCCTACCTGGAGTCGACCACGCCCGGCAGCGCGCGCCTGTATGCGCGGCATGGCTTCGTCCCGCTGGGTGAGGTGCCGCTGGAGCGGGGCAAGACCATGCTCGGAATGTGGCGTCCGGCGCAACGCGGGCCTCTGCCAAAGCCTTGAGCCTGCCTGCAGAAAAGAGGTATCAAAAGGCGTCCATCGTTGGGGATGGGCGCCGGTGCCCGGTCAGGGACGATAGATTCTTGCGCAGGCGCCACCCCGGCCGCCCCTACGTGAGGAGACAGCCGTGAACTCTGACAAGGTGTTCATGTTCGTCGCGATCATGGTCTATTTCGCGGCCATGCTTGCGATCGGCTTTTGGGCAAACCGCAAGACCAATGATCTGAGCGACTACATGCTGGGCGGACGCAATCTGCCGCCCACCGTCGCAGCGCTCAGCGCCGGCGCATCCGATATGTCGGGCTGGCTGATGATGGGTCTGCCCGGCGCCCTGTATGTGACCGGGCTGGCCGACTCCTGGATCGCCATCGGCCTGTTGGTCGGTGCGTGGCTGAACTGGAAGTTCGTGGCACCCAGGCTCCGGACCTACACCGAAGTCGCGCAGAACTCGATCACGATCCCCTCGTTCCTGGAGAACCGGCTCAAGGATGGGTCTCGCATGCTGCGGGTGGTGGCCGGGGCGCTGATCTTGGTCTTCTTCACCTTCTACGTGTCGAGTGGCATGGTCGCCGGCGGGGTGTTCTTCGAGAACTCGTTCGGCTCGAGCTACCACATCGGCATGCTGCTGGTGGCAAGCGTCACAGTCATCTACACGCTGTTCGGCGGATTCCTTGGCGCCTCCTACACCGACATGATGCAGGGCCTGCTGATGATGGTGGCGCTGGTGCTCGTCCCCGTTCTAGGCCTGGTCGCGGTCGGCGGGCCGGGCGCGATGGTCGATGTCGTCACGACGGTGAACCCACATGCGTTCTCGCTGTTCTCGGGGACGACCGCCGTCGTGATCATCTCCGGTCTGGCATGGGGGCTCGGCTATTTCGGCCAGCCGCACATCATCACCCGCTTCATGGCGCTGCGCTCGGCCGCGGACGCCACCGCCGGACGCCGGATCGGCATCGGCTGGATGCTCGTGTCGCTCGTCGGCGCAGTGTTCACCGGGTTGACCGGCTTGGCGTATTTCACACAGCATCCTGAATTGACCCTGGACAATCCCGAAGCCATCTTCTTGGCGATGGCACAGCTGATGTTCCATCCGCTCATCGCGGGCTTCGTGCTGGCCGCCGTGCTGGCAGCGATCATGTCGACCGTATCGTCGCAGCTGATCGTCTCGTCATCCGCGCTCGTGGAGGATCTCACGAAGATCGTGTTGAAGCGCGAGCTGAGCCCGCGCGTGCAGGTGTGGCTGGGACGCGGAGGTGTCTTCCTGGTGGCAGTCATCGCGATGTCACTCGCCTGGACGCAGAACAACACGATCCTCGGGTTGGTGGCGTTCGCGTGGGCCGGATTCGGAGCCAGCTTCGGCCCGATCGTGCTGCTGTCGCTGTTCTGGAAGCGGCTTACTGCACCGGGCGCAATGACCGGCATGATCTGCGCCGCAGTCACAGTTTTCTGCTGGCAGTACACCCCGTGGAGCGCGCTGTATGAGTTGGTGCCCGGATTCATCGTGAACGTCATCGTGACGGTCGCAGTCTCCCTGATCACCAAGAAGCCCGATGTGGACGCGGAGTTCGATCAGGCTGTCGAGATGGCCAGCGTCAAGGCCTTCTGAGGTACTCCACATAGGATGAAACCGTGGAGACGCGCCCGTTCATCAACACCACCGAGCGGCTGGCCGAGGTGGTGGCCGAAGCGCGTCACGAGAATGGTTGGACTCAGGCCGAGCTTGCCCGCAGGGCAGGGGTGGGGCGGCAGTTCATCTCCGACCTGGAGGGCAATCATCCGAGGGCCGAAATAGGCAAAGTGCTCGCTGTCCTCCAGACCTTGGGGTTATCTCCCCGGGCGGTCCCTGTTCGTCCCGATTACGAGTTCGACGCGGACGGTCAGCTGAAAGAACAGTTCCGTGGCTGACACGCTTGAGGTATTCAAGGATGGTTCTCATATCGGCCGATTCACCCGCTCAGACGACCAGATCATCCGATTTGTCTATGATGATGACGCTCCCCCGACCCCTATCTCGCTGTCACTTCCCCGTGACGGGCAAGCCACCAGCCGGGCTGCCGCCAACCTCTTGAACAATCTGCTGCCGGACAACGAAGATGTGCGCGGTGCATGGTCACGGAGGCTGGGCGTTCCGAATCGTCCGTTCGACCTCTTATCGAGGATGGGGGAAGACGTGGCAGGCGCCCTCGTCCTGCTGCCGGAAGGTCACAGTCTGAGCGATCGTCCAAGCGTGGCGCAGCCGGCATCTATCGACGAGATCGCAGACAGAATCGCCAGCATCACCCGAAACCCATCCGCGTGGCTCGCCCCCGAACTCATCGGCACAAGCCGAATGTCTCTGGCCGGGGCCCAGGGAAAGTTCACCCTGGCACAGGTGGGCGAATCTTGGTTCTGGTCTAGTGCAACGCTGCCTTCGACCCACATTTTCAAACCGGCGCTAAGCCGACTTGAGCAGGTACCCGAGATCGAGGCCGGCTCGCTCGAATTGGCGCGCCGGGCCGGAATACCTGCGCCGCGGGCGGAAGCCACCGAATTCTTGGGCCAGCGCACCTATGTGACCGAACGGTTCGACCGGCAGATCGCAAATGGCAGAATCAGGCGGGTCCACACCGAGGATTTCGCTCAAGCCCAGGGTCGCCCGCCGAGCCAAAAGTACGGCATATCAGCCCGCCAGATGTTGGACATCACGCGCAGGCACGCCGGCGAAGACGAGATGTACGCCTTCATCCGGATGCTGTCGTTCAACACCGCGCTGGGCAATACCGATGCGCACGCCAAGAACTATTCGATCTTTCTGGACGATGGGGTTCGGCTCACACCGTTGTACGACTCCAACCCAACGATGATCTGGCCGCAGCTTTCTGAGGACCGGCTGGCCATGCCCATCAGCGGGGCACTACGTCCCCAGCAAATTCAGCCCGGCCACTGGGCCAAACTCGCCAGAGTCAGCGGTCTCGATCCTATTCGTGTGGTGGGCATTGCTCAGGACACGGCGACAGTCGTCTTGGAGCGATTTGAGGACGCTTTCACCATGCATGGCGTGTCATCGGGGTTGATCAGCGACGTCGCGCAACTGTTCACGGCCACAACCAAGGACATGGTCCGTGCGTAGGGTCAGGTAACACCAAGCGTTGGCTCCGGCCCCATTGGCGCAGTCTGCCGCATTGGCGCAGTCTGCCGCATGGAGATGGGAGCCCTGCGCGCCGCTGATGGCAGGTTTCACCGATCTGGTTACTATCGCGTGAGCACCGCCTCCAATGCCTTGCGGTTTGGGGAGCGGGATCGGCCCCATCCAACGAAGACCACGGAAGTGCTCATGAAGACTGCACAAGCGAGCAAGACCAAAGGGATGTCAACCTTCGACCTGAAGGTGCTCGGCATCGTATTGATGGTGGTCGATCACGTTCACCAGATGTTCGTCCCGTTCGGTGCGCCGGGTTGGCTCGATTGGTTCGGACGACCGGTGGCGACGCTCTTCTTCTTCGTCAGCGTTGTCGGGTACTCGTATACGCATTCGAAGAAGACGTACATGTGGCGGCTGTACGGCTTCATGGTCGGCATGACCTTGCTGACCTTCGCGGTGCAACGGATAGTCGGCTACGACGAGGTTCAGCTGATCAACAACATCTTCCGCGACCTGTTCATCGGGACGCTGTTCATGTACGGCATCGACTGCTGCCGCGAGGGCCACCGCGATCATGACTTCAAGCGGACGCTGCTCGGTGTGCTCTTCCTGGCGATTCCGTTCGTGACCACCGTCATCGTGATCTTGGTGCTGAACGTGACTCAGCAGCCCACCTTGGTGCTGGTACTGGATGCCCTGACGCCGGCGATCTTGCTGGCCGAGAACAACCTGATGGTGCTGCTGATTCCGCTGCTCTACCTGTTCAACGACAATCGCAAGATTCAGTGCCTGTGCATCGCCCTGGTGGCGGCAGCGTACGCGGTGCTCGGGATGACGCAGTGGATCATGGTCTTCGCGATCATCCCGATCTGGTTCTTCAACGGACGCAAGGGCCGCGGCATGAAGTACTTCTTCTACATCTTCTACCCGGCCCACATCGTGGTGCTGTATCTGATCTCAGCGTTCGTTTGGATGACTTGAGCACTCTGCCAGCGAATCACCCTCATCGAACCGGCACCTTCTCACCTCGGAAGCGCACGAGGCGCCAAAATTGTCGGCGGGCAATGCCAGCATGATGTACATGCCTCACGATGATGTTCTCCAGCTGCTATGGGCCAAGTCGGACGCGTGCGGTAGCCCGCATTCCCTGATCGGCCATCTCTTGGACACAGCGGCTGTTGCCGAGATCATCTGGGACGAGTTCATGGCGCCCATCACCAAGCAGTTGCTGGATGATGCCTGCGATGGACGAGGTCGCCAGGTATTTGTCCTGATCTGCGCATTGCACGACATCGGCAAGGCCACGCCCGAGTTCCAGCGAAAATGCCCTCAGCTTGCCGCACCTCTGGCAGATTCGTTGCCGATCAGACTCCGTGCATCAGACCCTGACAAGAAATGGCATCACACCCGGTCCGGAGCTTGGTTGCTCATGAATCTGCTCAATACTGAGTCACCGGAGCTGGCGGCTTCCCGGGCGCCTTGGGCTGAGTCGATTATTCTCGGGCACCACGGGAAGATCATTGATCTGCCCCACAGCCGACCCTCCAGGCAACAACGAGCCGAACAGGAGTGGGAGCCCACCCAAAAGGCTCTGGTTGATCTAATTGTTCGCGAGACCGGTATTCCTCTATCGGTACTCATTACACAGACTCCTCCCTCCCCGTCTCTCCAGTTGCAGCTATGCGGCTATGTCGTGATGGCCGACTGGATCGCCAGCTCGTCCGAGTTTCCGGGAATCGGATTGCGCAGTGAAGATGCGGAGGAAGCACGACAGCGTGCCCGGCAAGCGTGGCAGCATCTCGGGTTCACCTCCGGGTGGCAACCATCCGAACTCGCCTCTGATCTGGCAGCATTCCGGGACCAATTCGGCTTCGATCCCCGACCGCTTCAACAGCTTGCGGCCGAGGCGGCGCTGGATATGCCGAAGCCGGGTCTGATCATCATCGAAGCGCCCATGGGCGAGGGAAAGACCGAGGCCGGTGAGTTCGCCTCCGAGATCCTGGCCCGGAGGTTCGGCTGCGACGGGTTTGTCTTCGCCATGCCCACTCAGGGCACCACCGACACCATGTATGAGCGGGTAGCCGAGTGGAACAAGCGGTTACGACCGGATATGCCAGTGGCTCTTCTGCATGGCAAGGCGATGCTGAACGAGCATTGGTTGAAGGTCTTACACCAGGACGCTGCCGAACTATCGGACATATACGACGATGACGATGTTTATGGGCCATCATCCCAGCAGACCACTCGACAACCCTGTGTACCGGCCGCTTGGTTACTCGGACGCCACCGGCAGTTGCTGTCTCCGCTGATCGTGGGCACTGTCGACCAGGTACTGCGTGCGGCGGTGCGCTCCAAGTATGTGATGTTGCGGCACGCAGGGCTTGCCGGAAAAGTCCTCATCATCGACGAGGTGCACAGCTACGACGTCTATATGTCGGTCTTCCTTCATGAACTGCTCAGGTGGTGTGCCGGAGCAGGTATCCCCGTCATCCTTATGTCTGCGACCCTGCCCCCAGATCTGCGCGACGGGCTTATTGCTGCGTACACCCCCGGCCATGCCGCGATCGAACCCTCCGATCGTTACCCCATTATTACGTCGGTGTCCCCCGATGGCACGGTTTCCCAGCGCTCGTGTCTGCCGTTCCGACAGGATTCCGCAATTTCCGTGGAGGTTCTGTCCGCTGATGATCCGGGCGATCTGACGCCACTGGTAGATAACATCGATCAGGAATCATCGCAGGGTGGCTGCCTACTTGTCATTGTCAACACGGTGCGCCGGGCACAGCAGGTGTACCAGCAGCTTCAGGAGAGAGGAATTCCGACCCGGATCCTGCACGGACGCCTGGCTACCGGGGCACGAGCCGACAGGACCGCCGACCTTGTGGACCTACTCGGAAAAGACAGGCATCGCGGTTCCGGGCGCCCGGAGCGGCTGGTCGTCGTCGCTACGCAGATTGCCGAACAGTCCTTCGATGTCGACGCTGATCTACTCTTCACCGACCTGGCACCTGCTGACCTGCTGCTTCAGCGCATTGGCCGGCTGCATCGCCATGATCGCCCGGAAGAAGACAGGCCGCTAAGTATGCGCACTCCTCGCGCGATTATCACCGGGCTGAACTTTACGAGTTCAAATGAGCCTTCATGGCCGAAGCCCTTCGAATACATCTATGCCCGTTGGACACTGCTGGCCGCGGCCTATCAACTCAGCGCTGAAAATACGGCTTGGACTATACCGAGCAGTATCCCACGAATCGTCGCGGAGGCTTACGGCTCTGCCTGGGAGGACACGTCCGGCTGGCCATCTGTCGTTGCTGCGCGAGCCGACCTGCGATCCGACGAATCCAGGCGTACCGGGAAAGCCGGCACCTTCAGGCTGGGAGACAATCTCATCCCAGGCCGGCGGACGCTTGAAGGCATTCACTTCCAGAGCGCTGCCGAGACCGACAAACATCCGGTGGTACGCGATGGGGAACCAACTAGGGAGGTATGCCTGGTAGTGCGTGACAAGGACGGCTACCTTTCGTTGGATGGTCACCCGCTGGGACCGAACGGCGAACGCTGCTGCGACCCGAACCTGGCCCGCCGCGTCCTCGGGGATTGCGTCCGGGTGAGAGAGTCCGAGAATCTTGGAGACGTTCAGCCCTTGCCCGCCTGGGCCAACATTCCGCTTCTGGCCTGGCAAGATGCACTCGTTCTGGATACCCACAAGCGGGCCTGGACGAAGGAGTCAACCATCCATTACGACGATCAGTTGGGTTTGGTCATCAATCGTCTTGATCGATGACCAAACCCACCCCCGCTTTCGCGGGGACTGCTGCATCCCGATCCAAAACCTCGGGTGACCTCCGCGCGTCGGGGACGCACCCAGCATAAGGACTGATTCAAGGTTGACTCGACGAATCCGGGATCTTTCACCCATCCATAACCTATTAGCTGCTAGGATCGAAGTTATGAAGACCTCCTCCTACAACCTCATCGACCGGACGTTCATCCGGGTCGTCACCAAGGACGGTCCTGCAATCGTCACCCTGCGGGACGCACTGGCTCAAGCAGATTCGATCATTGGCGTCGATTCGAGTAGCCCCCTAGAAACGGTTGCGCTGTACCGGTTCCTGCTTGCCGTGATTCTCGATATCGCCGGACTCCCGCCCACCATCGACGAGTGGCGGGCTCGGTTTGAGACCGGGCACTTTGACCACGACCGCATCGACAGCTACTTCGACCGCTATCACGACCGGTTCGACTTGTTCGGAGAGCATCCCTTTTACCAAGTGGCCGGACTGGAACCATCATCAGGAATCTGGAAGTCTGTAGCACTGCTCCGCCCTGAAGTGGCAAGCGGAAACAACGTTCCTCTGTTCTCATCCGAGACCGACGCCACTTTGCCGCCATTCACATTCGCCGAGGCGGCTGTGCACCTGGTGTCATGTATGTGCTGGGACCCGGCCGCAATAAAAACCGGTGCCGTAGGCGATCCGGCAGCCAAGGCTGGCAAGACTACTGGAAATCCCACCGGGCCGCTAGGACAGCTAGGCGTCACGCTGCCCATGGGCCGATCCCTATTCGAGACATTGATGCTCAGTGTCCCGATCGGGCCGAGTTCAGACGAGGACATTCCCGCGTGGCGAAGGGATTGGGGCCCGCAGTGGTCGCAGCACCAGCCCAAGGGCATCAAGGAACTCTTGACCTGGCAATCGCGGCGCATTCGTCTTCAATCCGACGGCAACACCATTGTCGCAGTCACCGTCAGTGCTGGAGATCGGCTTGAGTTCACTCCACCAGACCTCGAACCGCATTGCATCTGGCGGCAAGTGAAGCCCGGACCGAAAACCACGGTCTCCGTGTCACAGCGGCCCGTTCGCCATCAACCGGGCAGATCTGCCTGGCGAGGGATGAACGCTCTCTTGTCGATGGAAGAGCACGACGGCAACAGTGATGAGTTTTCTACTTCCTTGGCCCTGCGCCAAATCGGCTGGGTGCATGGGTTGCTCGGCGACACCTATCCCCTGGATGTGCTGTGCGTGGGGGTTCTCTACGGCAACCAGTCCGCCGTTGTCGAAGATGTAATCGCCGATTCCATACCCGTACCTGTCAGGGCGCTCAGCGATGCCGATGGAACTCCGCTCCGCAGAGATCTGGTTGAACTTGCCGAGCGCGCAGAAGCTGTTCGCAAGGCTCTCAACGACCTGGACGCGAATATTCGTCGCGCCGAGGGAGGGGATGCGGTTCCCTGGGGCGCCGGGAACCACCCCGGGGACAATTACATGAGCCAACTCGATACTCCGACACTGCGGGTTCTCCACGTTCTCCAGAAAGAGCCCGACCTCTACGAAGAAGGAATGGCCGCTTGGCAGCGGGTGGTCTGGGATTCCGCTGGTCAGCTCGCGGAACAACTGCTCGACAGCGCTGCCCCATCTGCTGTTGCGGGCCGTCAGGTCAAGGGACGCAATCAACCGCTCCGTCTGTCGGATGCCCAAGCCATATTCTGGGGCGCTCTCAACAAAGCCCTGCCTGATCGCACCAATCGCCCTAAGGAAGAACAATGAACTACTACTGGGAGACCCATGCTGACAACGAAGGCAAATGGCAGCCTCCACCGGGAGCAGACCTCTCCGCTATGAGAACTGGCCTGGGTCGTGAGCCCGGGGACGTTCCAGCCATGTGGCGGATGTATCGCGAACTGACCAAGGACGGCCGTCTCACCCCTGCCCTTCGCGCTGAACACGCCGCACTCGGGCTCTACGGCCTTCACCAACAAGGCCAGCGCTACTGCGTCCACAAGCAGGATGTCAGCGTGGCTTCGGCACTGAAATTGCTTCGATCCTCCGACCGGTTCAGCACAGATGCGGTGGATGCACGCTTCACCCGGGCCGTTACCTCAACCGATCTCGATGCACTCACTTTCCACCTGCGCGGGCTCGTGAGCCAGCTCAAATCCATCGAGCGTCCAGCCCCATTCGACTACACCATGTTGCTCGCCGATCTCAGAAACTGGCAGTCTCCCGACCGTCAATCTCGAATCCGCCGCAGCTGGGCGTCCAAATACTTCCCACTCGCCACTGCATCAAAGGAGAAATGACATGACCACTCACAACTACTTCGTCGATATCCACGTTCTGCAGGATCTTCCGCCGTCCAATATCAACCGCGACGACAATGGGACCCCGAAACAATGCATCTACGGCGGCGTCCAGCGGTTGCGCGCCTCCTCCCAGTCATGGAAGCGTGCAGCACGCCTCGCTTTTGACAAACTCGGAATGATTCCCCGCGAAGATCTGGGTGTGAGGACGCGGCGAGTCATTGACCTGTTCTCGGGTGAATTCAAGAAGCGCGGTGTTGATGATCAAGCAGCACCGCAACTCGCGAAGGCAGTCCTCGCTCCCTTGAAGATCACTGAAGGCAAGAAGGCTGATCAAGGTGCCTACTTGCTGTTCTTCTCGCGTCCTCAGGTCCAAGAGCTTGTTGATCAGGTGATGGCACTTCGCGACCAGTGGGAAGGGCAAACCGGAGACGGAAAGCGACTGGCAGAGATTCTTGGCTCTATCGATGTGCCTGGAATCGTCGGGCGCGGACATTCCCTTGATGTCGCCTTGTTCGGGCGCATGGTCGCTGACCTGCCGGAGATCAATGTAGACGCCGCTGCCCAGGTCGCGCACGCGGTATCGACCCACGCTGCTCAAAACCAGTTCGACTACTTCACTGCTGTCGACGATTTTCAGACCGATTCAGGTAGCGAAACCGGATCAGGGATGATCGGCACGATCGAATTCAACTCGGCGACCATGTATCGTTTCGCCACTGTCTCCACGCGGCAACTGAGCGATAACCTCAACGATGCTTCTGCTGTTCCGCAAGGTGTGGTGGACTTCATCAAAGCTTTTGTGCTGTCGATGCCCGGTGGACATCAAACGTCGTTCGCGGCTCATACGCGACCCTCCGTTGTAATGATCTCCCTTCGGAGCGATCAACCCGTGAACTATGTCTCCGCATTTGAAAAGCCGGTATGGTCATCCCGACGAGGTATGGTCGAAGCGTCCGAGATTCAGCTGGCAGAGTTTATCACGAACGAGACGGAACGCTGGGGAGACCGCCCGCTATTGGTCGCATCCAGCTATGTTCAGGTGCAAGACGAGCCCAGCACCAAGACCCTAACCAATGTGTTCGGCCCCAGTTTGACCTTCACCGAACTCCTCGACTCAATCAAACATAAGCTGAGCGAAAGCAACGCTGATGAATGACGAATGCATTGCGCTCAGGCTCGCGGGACCGTTACAGTCGTGGGGGGATGCCAGTCAATTCAATCAGCGACGGACCTCCTCCACGCCGACTAAATCCGGGGTTGTGGGACTGCTCGCAGCGGCGTTGGGGCGTCGCCGACCTGACCCTATCGAAGATCTTGTGGCACTTCGGATGGGCGTCCGGTCGGATCAGCCGGGCAGTCTCCTGCGGGATTACCACACGGTCTCTGATCGTCCGGAAACACCGCTGCTATCAGCAAATGTTGATGCAAAGGGCCGTCAAAAGCGAACAAGCCCCAAGAAGTTCACCCAGCCGACGCACCGGTACTACCTGGAGGACGCCGTTTTCGTCGCGGTCCTTCAGGGTGATCCGGGCTTCCTTGAGAGTCTGGCCACTGCACTACGTCATCCAATTTTCCCGTTAGCTTTGGGCCGACGCTCCTGTGTCCCCACTCAGCCTCTGGTACTCGGTATTGCTGGGGAAGACCTATGGCAGGGACAATTGCCCGATATTATCGGTCGCGTTCCTTGGCAATCCGCCTCGCACGCGCGCTCTAGGGTGAAGTCAGCGACAGTCCGACTGGCAGCGAGCTGGGACGATCCCGAGGGAGGGACCATCAAATCGGATGTACCTGTGAGCTTCGACCCCCGATATCGGGGAATGCGCACGAGAAAAGTGCATTCGGGCTGGGTGGACCTTCCAACGGGGCTTGTGCCCGAACCCGGAAATGACTCACCGAAATCAGGGCATGACCCCTTCGAACTACTGGGTTGGTGACCAACAATGACTTACTTGTCGAGTATTCCGATCAATCCGTTGCGTCGAGCAGGTCAACGACTGGTTTCCAACAGGCAACGCATGCATGCCGCGCTCCTGGGCGGCCTCGCCGTCCAACCAGTTGAAGAGACGATACTCTGGCGACTGGAGCAAGCCGATCACAGCAGCCGGGTGCTGGTGCTGACGCAGAGCCGTCCCAACTGGGACCACATCCTCGAACAGGCAGGCTGGCCCGGCGCTGATGGAGGTGATCCAAAAGTTGCGGACTATGCACCGGCCTTAGCAATGGTCATCCAAGGTAGGCGGTTCTCATTTCGCACAACGCTCAACACCGTCACCAGCTCTCACAGTCCGGTGGCCCCGACTCCCACCCAGCAAGCACAGCTGTCGTCCTCGCCCCGCAGAGCAGTACACCTTGGAGAGCGCTCCGCGCCCCAACAGCTGACGTGGTTCCTGAAACGGGCGGCCGACGATCACGATCAATGGGGCTTTACTGTCGGTAGCAGCGAATTCCCCACCGTAGGGATTGTTGAACGATCCCATGAGCGGTTCACCCGCCGTCGCGGAGAGCCACCTGTAACGCTGGATTTGGCCACCTTCGAAGGAGAACTGGAAGTCACCGACCCCGAGCTAATGATCCGCACTCTCACCGCTGGCATCGGGAAAGCCAAAGCATATGGATGTGGCCTAGTGACGCTGGCTCCAGCAGGAGGACGAAGTGTGGTGGCTGGCTGAAACACAGTCTCTGCACCAGGTCTCCGACCGTCTCAGCTCGGTCTATGTGGAACGGTGTCACATAGACCGAGCCGAGAATGCAGTGATCTTCGTCAACAAGGAACGCACTGTGCGGCTGCCTGCGGCGTTCATCGCTACACTCCTCCTTGGACCGGGGACACGTGTCACGCACGCGGCCATAAGGCTGCTGGCGGACTCCGGAACCGCGGTGTGCTGGATCGGCGAGCAAGGCGTGCGGTTCTATGCTCACGGTCTGGGTCCCAGCCGTGGATCACAGGTAATCGAGCGGCAGGCCTACCTGGTTTCCCGTCCGCAACTACGTGTAGCAGTGGCGAGGAATATGTATGGGATGCGTTTCCCCGACGAGGACATTTCAAGCGCAACCATGCAGCAACTGCTCGGTAGGGAGGGAGCGCGGGTCAAGCGAATCTACCGGGAGAACTCCGAGCGGACGGGCGTCCCCTGGGACAAGAGGTCCTATGTTGCTGGTGACGCATTCGGCGCAGGGGACGATGTCAACCGATTGCTCTCTGCCGCAAACTCATGCCTCTACGGAGTTTGCCACGCGGCAATCGTAGGGATCGGGGCAAGCCCGGCGCTGGGATTTGTCCACACCGGCCACGCCCTGTCGTTCGTTCTCGACGTCGCCGACCTATACAAGGCCGAGTACTCAATACCACTCGCCTTCGATCTGGCCGCCAAAGATCAGACCGACGAATCCGACATGCGCTGGGCCCTGCGAGACCGTTTTCGCGAGACGAAGTTCATGAAGCAGATAGTCAAGGATCTTATGAACCTGCTGATGGACAACGCCATTGAGCCGGAGACCGAGGACCATCGCCAACTTTGGAGAAGCAGCTCGGATGTCGTCCGTAGTGGTCGAAATTGGGGACTTGACGATGCGGATGTCGACGAGATCATCAGTGGCGGCTACCTGACAATCTCCGGGCCAGAGTTACCTGATCAGGTGCCGTGGTGACCGTCATTGTCATCGTCGCAGGTCCCGAAGGACTGCGGGGCCACCTCACAAGGTGGATGGTCGAAGTGCAAGCTGGGGTCTTCGTCGGCAACCCAGGCCGACGCATTCGGGACCACCTATGGCAGATTCTGGCCGAACGAATTGGTTCTGGACAGGTCGTTATGATTGAGCCAGCGCAAACCGAGCAAGGGTGGGCCGTGAGAACAGCAGGGACTGATCGTTGGGCACCCGTAGACTTCGACGGGGTAACTCTGGTTGCCCGTCGGCGTCTACAAAAGCACTAGTCAAGTAGTGTCGTCCCCGCGCGAGCGGGGGTCATCCGGCAACCATCGACACCCTGCCGCCCGAGATGCAGTCGTCCCCGCGCGAGCGGGGGTCATCCGGATCGTGCTCGCTCGGGGTTTGGGTGAAGCCCGTCGTCCCCGCGCGAGCGGGGGTCATCCGTACATCTCCACCACCGACGTGCCGGCGGGCTTGTCGTCCCCGCGAGA
>NZ_JAVTWX010000002.1:0-21049 GCF_032229645.1 Brooklawnia sp. | reverse complement strand
GCGTTCGCCCACCTTGGCCTCCAGCCTGAACTGGTCGTATTGATAGGCGATGCCGTTGAAGGCCAGCAGGTCGGGTGCACCGGCGGCGATCTTGTCGGCGTTCACCTCTTGGGCCTCGCCGGCGCTGCGAGCCACCGAGCTCAGGTAGATCTCCGATTGCACCAGCGCATAGCTGCGGTCGACCGGCTCCAGGGCGTCGGGGTCGATGATGACCGCGCCGTGCATGCCCGCGGCGATATGACTGCTCATCGGAACCGACGAGCAGTGATACATCCAGATGCCCGCCCGGTTCGCGGTGAACCGGTAGACCAGCGACTCGCCGGGCGGTATCGTCCGCATCGGCTCGTCGGGAGCGACCTCACCGGCGTGGAAGTCGATGGAGTGGCCCATCGAGGCGTCGTTGACCAAGGTGATCTCGAAGACGTCGCCGATCCGGCCGTGCAATGTGGGGCCAACCGATGAGCCGTTGAAGGTCCAGCGGGTCTGCCAGATACCGGGCGCCACCTCCAGGGGCACCTCGGTCACGGTCAACGTGAGCTTGTGTACGCGTTCGTCGCTCGCTGGTGCCAGCGACGGATCAACATCGGCAGCCAGCCGGGCGTCCGGGTCGATGGTGGCGTTTTCGCCGGACGAATGACTCTCATGACCATCGGACGAGGCCGTCTGGCCGTCCACCAGGATGTCGAAGACCATGCCCATCTGCTTGTGGCCGGCGATCGTGCACCAGCCTTGGACGGAAGCTGTGATCACGCCGGCGTCGAGCTCCTCGCTCTGGCCGGGAGTCAGCCGGCCCGTCGAGCGGCCCGCGATCCACAGATCGTGCGCGGTCGTCGGATCGTCGTTGACCAGGGTGATGACCACCCGATCGCCAGCAGCGACCTCAATCTGGCTGGGGGTGAAGCGCATGTCGTCGGCGTGCACGGTGACCCGGACGACCTGACCGGTCTCCTCGGCCCCCGCAAACCGGGTGCGGTCGGCGATCAGCCCGGCAGCGACCGCAACAGCAACCGTGACCAGCGCCGCCAGCAATTGGCGCAGCGACCAGGCCTTGGGCTGCGAGATGCCCGGCACGGGCTTCGCCTGGGCCGCCGACCCCGGAGTCGTGATCTCGGACGCATTGCGGGCGTTCCGGTTGGCGCGAATACCCCAGAACATCAGCGGCAGGAAGCAGGCGAGCCCGGCCAATCCGGTCACCGCGACCGCCGTGTGAACCGCTGCGGGCAGCGGCAGCAGGAAGATGGTCAGGCTGGTGTTGACCAGCACCAGCCGGGCCGTGGTGCCCCGGTTGAACGGCACCATGGTCGCGCGCACCGCGGCCGGTCCGCCACCGAGCACCGAGGGGACGAGGTAGCTGAGCGCGCCGGTCAGGATCTGGGCCGCGACCCCGGCCGCGAAGATCGTCGCGACCGGCAAGAAGCCGGCGGTGATGCCCGACCAGTCGTCCGACGCCAGGATCAAGACGCCCACCCAGACCAGACCGATGACCGCCCATGGCACCGCAGCACCCACTGACGCCGAGCAGAACTCGCGCGGCGGCTTGGTGAGCAGCGGACCCAGCAATGCTCGTCCCCACCAGATGGTTCCCGCGGTGAACAGCGCCAGGCCGGCGAAGGAGACCGGACGCAGGCCAACCAATGCCCCGGTGACAAGCACCGAGATGCCGCCGATAAGCACCGGCAGCGCCTGCCTCGCGAGACGATCGGCGCGGGGGTCGATGACGGTGCGCAGCAGGGTGGGCCAGAAGGTGACCAGGGTGCCCATGATGGTGAAGCCGACCCAGCCGAGCAGGTTCGACATGGTGTGCGCGAGCAGCAGCCGGCCATGCCACGGATCGTCCGGCACGTTCGCCAGGATCGCACCGAAGGCGGCTCCGGCGACCAGGCAGGCCGCCGCCGCGAGATAGAAGCGGACGCTGACCCGGAATCGTCCGGGCAGCGCATGGCGCAGCAGCGCCCAGATCGCCAGGCCGTGCCAGCCAGCCGCGATCGCAACCAGGGTTGCGCCGGTCAGTGTGAGCGCCCAGCTGCCGGCGGGTACTCCGATCAAGACCAGCGTGGCGCCGCCGAGCAGCAAGCCGATGCGGCGCGACTGACCGCGCCGCAACTCAGCGCCGTTGGTGACCCGCAGCAGAGCCTCGCAGAAGTAGAAGCTCCACACCATGATCGCGTGGCTGAGCGCGCCCAGCAGCACCAGATGCACCAGCAGCCAGTCGGACGACGGGATCAGCCGGTGCATGATCGCGACGACCAGCGCCGCAAACAGCCAGAAGACCGACGGGTAGTCGCGCAGTGGCCAGTGCCGGCCTGCTGACTGCTGCTTCGCCACCGTTACTGAACCGTGCGGGTCTTCAACAGACGCACTCCGACACCATCGCCACCCCGGTCGACATAGCTGGTTTCCACAGCCTCACCAAACAGATCAGAAATCTGCGCGAGCAGCGGTTTCGGGTCGTGCGGGGCGATCAGCAGGATCGCAGAGCCCGGTTCAAGGCTCGAAAGTGCACCCAAAACCGCGCCATGACGGATGGCATGCGGGATGACTCGCACGTCAAGCTCGTAGTCAACCACGGATGAGCAGCCGCAGCCGCACTGATGCTGGTCGGTGGACTCGGTCAAGGGAATCTGCTGAGTCATGAGGCTCCTGTCGAAGATCTAGGCAAATTATTACAGATACGTTGTGTATTTAATCTAGTAGTGTTGGCTCATGGTTGGCAAGCAGGAATTAGGTCCCTCACTGCCGGCCCCCAGTGGCCGGCATCTCAGTCCCGTGCGCAAGAAAGTGCTGATGCTGCTGGGCGACGCAGGACGCGAAGGCATCGTCGTCTCGCAGGCTGCGGAACGGCTTGGCGGTCACCCCAACCGAGCACGTGCCCATCTCGATGGCCTGGTCGCCGACGGGCTGGCGTCCAGCAGTGCAGACCGGCCCACCGGACGAGGACGCCCGGCGCTGCGCTATTGGATCAGCGCGTCGGGCCGAACTCTGCTGGAGGACGAGAACGATGCCGACAACCAGAGTCTGACCAGAGCATTCACCGAGTACATCGCTGCCGGCGGCGATCTGGAGACGGCCCGCGCGGTCGGTAAGCTCTGGGCCCGCTCGGTGCCGATCGCCAACCAGGCGAAGTCCAGCGACGACACCGCCTCCAGGTTGGCCGCATTACTGTCGACCGCCAGCTTCAATCCCACGATCGCCCAGGACGGCCAGACCATCCGGCTGCGCACCTGCCCGTTCGTCGATCAGGCGCGCGCGAATCAACAGGGCATCTGCGGCGTCCATCAGGGATTGGTCGATGGTGCGCTGGAGGCCTGGGAGTTCAGCGGCGATGCTGAACTAAGGCCTTTCAGCGAACCGGGTGCCTGCGTCGTGTGGGTGAAGGATCCCCAATAGTCGATCGCCACCCCGATGCACACCCGGCAAGACGCATCGTGCCACCAGCCTATTTGGCCCAAGGATTCTCTGTCAGCCCCTAACTGCTTGAGGTCCAATAGCGGACCGCGTCGATTTCGCTTCGCGCACGGTTGACATTCAAGGGGTTGGAGACCTGCCGCGCTCGGGTGATCAAATCGTTCAAGCGTTGCCACGCATAATCCGTGTGGGCTCGTTGTTCGGTGACTGTGGAAATCAACTCGGCGCCATCTTTCGTTGCGGAGGCGGTGCGTAGCCAGGTGGTGATCATGCTCTGCGGCATCGAGATCAGATCGGCCACCGCCGAAATGTCCGCCGTCACCAGCGCAACCATTTCGGTCATCGCCTGGGATTCGCTGCTGGCAACTTGGAGGCCTTCGTCCAATGCCCGGACGAGTAGCAGCACAGATATACGGTGGCCCTCGGAGTAATCACCTTCGTCCAGGGCCTCGTTGACGAATTGAGTCAGCGCCTCTACATGCAGCAGCGCGAGTGCGATCCGAAAGCGCGTTTGCGAGCAGCGAGCGTTCAACTGGTTCAAAGTTTCTGCAAGGCGGGTGAAGATCGGTTCGAGGAGTTCGGCGATGTCGGCCCACACGCGCAGATAGATGACCGAGGCGTCGAATCCAGCCCTGGGCGCGGAGGAGATCTGCTCCGAGGTGTGACGATTCTCAGCTACCGCTTGCATCAGCAATGTCGCCGTCTGCGACAGTTGCTCCGACATGGCCTGCAGCCCGACCATCTGCGTGGTCCAGGTGAGTAGATCAGCGCGGGTGGTCGCGACGTGGTTCAGTATCTCTTTCAGTGGGCCGCGCGCGTCAGGACGTTGCGTCCGGCTGATGCTGTTCTGCAAGACGACATCGACTTCGGCGGGCAGCGCCGTCCACATGAACTGCTCATAGGTCAGACCGGCGTCGGCCAGAAGCCCCGCCAGGGTACCGAGTCCGTGCTGGGCCGCATCGTGGGTGGAGAGCCCTTCGTCGCGCAGTGCGAGTTCGTATGGGCGCACTTGACCGTAGAGCGAGAAAGCGGTGCTCCTCAACTGGTCCACCCCGGGCCGGTTACGCACCGAGAGGTATCCGTCGCCCAGCGGAGTGATCGTCGCGAAGACGCTATACGTGCTACCGGTGGCAGCGAGGTTATCCACGTATGCGCAGAAGGGCCGTCCGGCGTGCAGGGTATCCCACATCAACTGGAAGGCACCCCCTGGCATGCAGTCGTGCCGGATAATATTGTGCGGCTGTCCGACCAGTTGGTCGCGACGATAGCGCGACATCCGGGTGAACACTGAGTTTGCCTGCAGAATTCGTCCGCGTGAATCCGTGGTGGAGAAGAAGAGTTCACCCGGCGCGACCTCATGCCTCGCCGAGGTGATAACAGGCCTGAGTATATCCATGGAAGCGATGCTAGTGCCGAATTTCTCCTCGACTCCGACTTGCTCATTTTATGGCCACAAAAATGGTGCCGCTCGGCACTCTTGACTTGTGCGATTCGACTCCTGGCCCGGCCGACTCACGACGCATTCTGGCATGGCAACGACCTTATGCGCCATCTCACGAATTTCCATCACGACTCGTTGAGCAATTCAGCAGTTAGGTGAAGAACATCATAAAAGGCAGTCGGGAAAGTCTTCCCAGAACGTCCATATTTCACCCCTATTTCACCCTCTACTCCAGACCTCTGCTGGCCCGCACTCGTCGCGTCGGCATGCCCGCTACGCCCTAAGGACCCTCCGCACCGCAAGATCGTTCGGAGATGCCTGATCGCCGCCGCATGTCCAACCGGCAGAGCAGCACTGCCGTGGCGCCGCTGCCAAGTGGCCAACCAGCCGCAACCAGAAGCGCTACCCGCTGGATTATCTTTGCTCCGACCCTTCGGCAGGCGTCGAGATTAGAATCCTTATAGGCATAGGCAAGGCTGCTCGATGACGAGCGAACGCCGGATGATCGAGCGGTCTCCCTCACATCTCACAGGTTCAAAGGAGCCATGATGAGCGAACGACAATCGGCAGAGACGCAAATCAAGGTCATTCCGTTCACCGAGCAGATCATCGCGGGGCGATTCGCCGACAAGACAGTGATCGTCACCGGAGCGGCGTCCGGCATCGGACGCGCGACCGCCTTACGCATCGCCAAGGAAGGCGGCCGCGTGATCGCTTCCGACATCTCGTCGGACAGGCTGCAGGTGTTGGTCGCCGACAACCCACAGCTGAACCTGGTTCCCGTGGTGGGCAGTATCTCCGTCCAGGAGGACGTGGACGAGATCGTCGAGGTGGCGGATGCCAATGACGACCTCTATGGGCTGGTCAACAACGCCGGCATCATGGACAATTTCCAGACGATCAGCGAGGTCTCGGACGACGTCTGGGAGCGAGTCTTCGGGGTGAACGTCTGGGGCACCATGCGGATGACCCGGGCGACGATCCCGTATCTGCTGGAGAAGCGTCAGGGGGCCATCGTCAATCTGTCGTCGGCCGCAGGCCTGGGCGGCGGGGCCGCCGGAGTGGCCTACACCGCGTCGAAGCATGCGGTCATCGGGATGACGAAGAACACCGCAATCATGTACGGACCGGACGGAATCCGCTGCAATGCGGTGGCACCGGGCGGCGTGATCACCAATATCGGCGGCCAGATGCTGTCGGCACGCGCCCAGGAGCGCATCGGGGCAGCGATGCTGGTCACCAGCCCCGGGGTCGCGACGCCAGAGGCGCTGGCCGCCACCATCACCTGGCTGCTCTCCCCCGATGCCGGCAATGTCAACGGCGCCGTGGTGAGTTCGGACGGCGGCTGGAAGGCCTTCTAACCGACCGACCGGACGACGCCGGACGACCGCTCGGGCGGGCTTCAATCCGGCCCGTCCGAGCGGCTATCCGGCCAGGATCGGCAGCTGCCGACGGGCCGCGTCCACCCTGGCAAGGTCGATGTCGACGACCAGCAGACCGGCTCGTTCGTCCAACTGACCGACGATCGTCCCGAAGGGATCGGCAACTCTGCTGAGCCCGATTCCGAGCGGCCGGACGCCCTGCGGCGGCGTCCAGGCCTGGTCGCAGGCCGCCAGATAGGCCTGTGCATCCATCGCTCGGGCGCGAGTGAGCACGTCCCACTGTTGGTCCTTGCCCGGTCCGTCTCCCCAGGACGCCGGGACGACCACCAGGCGCGCCCCGCGGCGTCCGAGGTCGGTGAACTGATCGGCGAAGCGCAGGTCATAGCAGGTGGCAAATCCGATGCGCGTGCCCAGGGCATCGATGCTCACCAGCGAAGCCCCCGGGCTCACTGTCTCGGATTCCTTCGACCCGAACGCGTCATAGAGGTGGATCTTGTGGTAGCTCGCTTCGATGCCTGGGCCGGTGATCAGCAACGTGTTGTGCACCCGACCACCGCCGGCCGGGGTGAAGATGCCGGCCACCGCGATCACTCCTGCCGAGGCGGCAGCCGCCCGCACCCCACAGGCGAAGGGTCCGTCGAGCGGCTCGGCGACCTCGCTGAGCCTGGATCCGAAGCAGGCCACCGTCGCCTCCGGAAAGACCACCAGCCGGGCGCCCCGCTCGGCGGCCTCGGCGATCAGCGCCGTCACTGCGGCGAGGTTCTCGTCCACATCGGGCCCTGACGTCAGCTGGGCCAACGCGATCCGCAGAGGCCGCGGAGCATCGGCGTGCGAGTCAGGCCGGTCGGAGTCGCTCGCTGTGGTCATCGCATCGTCGTCGGTCACACCTTTATTCTCGATCATCCCGGCATAGCGTGGAGGCATGGCGAGTCACGAAATGCGGCAGGGCCATCAGCACCACGAGATGTCCGGCCACGAGATGGACGACCACGTGATGCACGGCGGGCACGCGCATCACGTGGCGCAGTTCCGCAGGCTGTTCTGGATCATGCTGGTGTTGGCCATCCCCACGGTCGGATTCGATGAGATGTTTGCTCATCTGATCGGCTATCACCTTCCGGCGGCGGCCTGGGTCGGGTGGGTGTCGCCGGTGCTGGGCACGGTCATCTTCTGCTGGGGCGGCCGGCCGTTCTTGAGCGGTGCGGTCTCGGAGATACGCTCCCGCACTCCGGGCATGATGCTGCTGATCGGGCTCGCGATCACCGTCGCGTTCACCGCTTCTTGGGGTGGCACGCTCGGTCTGCTGGACGCCGAGTTGAGCTTCTGGTGGGAGCTAGCGCTGCTGCTGGTCATCATGCTGCTCGGCCACTGGATCGAGATGCGGTCACTGGCCCAGACGTCGTCGGCTCTCGACTCGCTCGCGGCGCTGCTGCCCGACCAGGCCGAGAAGCTCGTGGATGACCAGATCGTCGCCGTCTCCCCCGGCGAACTGCAGGTGGACGACATAGTCGTCGTCCGGCCGGGTGCGGCGGTGCCTGCCGACGGAACGATCGTCGACGGTGCGGCCAGCATGGACGAATCAATGATCACCGGTGAATCGCGAACCATCGAGCGCACGGTCGGCGACCATGTGGTGGCAGGCACCATCGCCACCGATTCGGGGCTGCGCGTCCGGGTGACGGCGACCGGCGATGACACGGCCCTGGCGGGCATCCAGAAACTGGTGGCCGAGGCGCAGTCGTCATCGTCCAGGGCACAGCGGATCGCCGATCGGGCCGCCGCGCTGCTCTTCTGGTATGCGCTGGTGTCGGCGTTGATCACCGCGACAGCCTGGGCACTGCTTGGGTTCCCCGATCAGGCTGTGGTCAGAGCGATCACGGTGCTGGTGATCGCCTGCCCGCACGCGTTGGGGCTGGCGATTCCGCTGGTGGTGTCGATCGCCACCGAGCGGGCGGCGCGCGGCGGTGTCTTGATCACCGACCGGCTGGCGCTGGAGTCGATGCGCAATGTGAGCGTGGTGGTCTTCGACAAGACCGGCACCCTGACCAAGGGCGAACCCGCCGTTACCCAGCTGGCGACCATCGGGGCTCACAGCTCGGACGAGGTGCTGAGGCTCGCGGCTGCGGCCGAGGCAGCCAGCGAGCATCCGCTGGCCAAGGCGATCATCACAGCCGCCCGGGACCACGGCATCGACGTGCCTGCCGCCACCGGTTTCTCGTCCTCCCCGGCGGTCGGCGTGGCGGCCGACGTCGAGGGTGAACGTATCGAGGTCGGCGGGCCCCAGCTGCTCGGCGAGCGCCGACTGGAAGCGCTGCCGAAGGCTGCAGGCTGGGAGGCGGCGGGTGCCACGGTCGTCCATGTCGTCGCCGATGGTCGGCTGATCGGTGCGCTACGGCTGGCCGATGAGATCCGGCCAGAGTCGCGCGAGACTGTGGACGCCCTGCATGCCGCGGGCGTCCACGTGGTGATGATCACCGGGGATGCTCGGCCGGTGGCCGAAACGGTCGGGGCACAGCTGGGCATCGACCAGGTTTTCGCGGGCGTCCGGCCGGACGAGAAGGCGGCCAGGGTCGCAGAGCTGCAGCGCGACGGACGCAGGGTCGCGATGGTGGGCGACGGCGTGAACGATGCGCCCGCCCTCGCGCAGGCCGATGTCGGCATCGCCATCGGCGCCGGCACCGACGTGGCGATCAGCACCGCAGGCGTGGTGCTGGCCGGCTCGGATCCGCGTTCGGTGCTGTCGGTGATCGAGTTGTCGCGGGCGACCTACCGCAAGATGCAGCAGAACCTGTGGTGGGCGGCCGGTTACAACCTGGTCGCGGTGCCGCTGGCCGCCGGTGTGCTGGCGCCGATCGGGTTCGTGCTGCCGATGAGCGTCGGCGCCATCTTGATGTCGGCGTCGACCGTGGTGGTCGCGCTCAACGCGCAGCTGTTGCGCCGGATCGACCTGAGCCCGGCCGGCAGTGCGGCCCGGTTGCTCGGCTGAACCCGGCTTTGTTTCCGGCCGGTGCTTGTGGACGCACGGCCGGGCCGGGCGCGAATCGGCGGCCGGCCCGGCCCAACCGGCCTGTCTCAGCTCGAAGTGAACTCGGATCCGGATCAGATGAAACCGTTCTGGGTCAGCCAATCCTTGGCGACGTCGCGCGGCTCCTCGCCGTCGTTGTCGACGCGTCCGTTCAGTTCGGTGACCACCTCACTGGTCAGGACCTTGCTGATCGGGTCCATGATCTCGGCGATCGCGGGATACTGATCGAGCGTCTCCTGACGCAGAGTGAACGCGCCCTGGTAAGGGACGAAGAAGGCCTGGTCGTCGTCCAGCACGAGCAGATTGTTTGACAGGATCCGGGCGTCGGTCGAGAAGACCTCACCGAACTCGCAGCCGCTGCCGACCTGGCTGTAGATCAGGTTCAGGTCGAGTTCGACGACCTGGCTGTAGGTGAAGCCATAGGCCTTTTCGAGGCCGGGTAACCCGTCGTCCCGGTTGATGAACTCGCTGGCCGCGCAGATGCGCCCCTTGTCGGGATTGGCGTTGCTGAACGCCGCCATGTCCGAACTCGTGACCAGGTTGTTCGCCTGCGCGAAGTCCTTGGTGGTGGCTATCCGGTAGGCGTTCTCGAACGGCGCCGCATCGAGCCAGGCGATGCCGTTCACGGCGTCCTCGGAGCGCACCACGTCAAAGAGATCATCGGGCACATCTTGGGTGGTGTGACCCAGCAGCTGCACCCAGGCTGTGCCGGTGTACTCCCAATAGAAGTCGATCTCGCCGGTCTCCAATGCGGAGCGGACGGTCGCGGTACCCGAGATACCGGTCTGGTCGGCGACCTGGGCGCCAGCATGCTCGAACGCCAGCGCCGCGATATTGCTGAGGATGATCTGCTCGGTGAACTCCTTCGAACCTGCCGTCAGTTTGGCGCCGGCCAGCGCCCCGTCGGAGCCACCCCCGCCGGAGCCACCAGACCCGCCCGAGCAGCCGGCCACTGCCAGCATCAGGGCGACACCGCCCGCGATCCATGCGTTACGTTTCTTCATCATCTCTCCTCCTCGGTGAGGGGTTGGGTATGTGCCTATCGCCATCCCGCAGCACCCGCGAGCTCACAGCCCGCGCGGACGCAGCAGATCTTCAGCGATCCCAGCCAGATAGTCGATGGCCAAAGCGAGCACTGCGGTCAGTCCGGCCCCGACGATCTGGATGGTGAATCTGTTCGTGGACAACCCGGCGACGATGATGTCACCCAGACCGCCCGCGTTGATGTAGGTCACCAGCGCGGCCGTGCCGACGTTGATGACCAGCGCCGTGCGGATTCCGGCCAGAATCACCGGAACCGCCAACGGCAGTTCGAGCCGCGTCAAGACGGTGAACTTCGACATGCCCATGCCGCGGCCGGACTCCAGCACCGCGCTGTCAACCTGGTCGAGCCCGACCATGGTGTTGAGCAGCACCGGGACGATCGCGTAGGCGACCAGGCCGACGATCGCCGCCTTGAACCCGAGAAAGTGGAAGGCGACGGCGAGCAGCACCAGGATCGCGATGGTCGGGATCGCCTGGCCGAGCGTCAGCACGGTGATCAGCGCCGGTTGGATGCGGCGCATGAAGCTGCGGGTCAGCAGGATTCCGAGCGGCAACGCGATGATCAGGGTCAGCAAGGTCGACACCGCGGTCAGCTGAATGTGCTGCCAGGTGGCCAGACCCAGTCGCGGGGCATTGAGCACCCGTGCCTCGATCGAGTCCAGCTGCTTGCTCGCGACGTAGAGATAGATCGCCAGGCAGACCCCGGCCAGGATCAGCGGGGTCGTCAGATAGGCCGCCGCCGAACGCCGCCCGGCATCCCGCGGAGCCTGGGTGAAGACGACCTGGCTACCGGCCTCGGCGCTCATCGGTCGTCCTCCAATCCGGCCCTGGCCTGCTGGACGGCCGCCGCGCGCATCGCCCGGATGGTCTCGTTGATCTGATCGATATCGACCACGCCCCGGAAGACGCCGTGATCGTCGACCACGATGGTGACCGCGAAACGGGCGGTGATCAGCTCGTTCAGCGCGTCGCTGAGCGTGGCCCGCAGCCCGACGGCCGGGCTGGTGGGCATTCCCACCCGGTCGAGCGGACGATGACCCGCGCGCCGCAGGTCGTCCGCACCTACCCAACGCACCGGGCTGCCGTTGGCATTCAGGACCAGCAGCGCGCTTTCGGGAACGCTGCGCAGCTGATCGAGCGCGGCCTGCGGGTCGGTCTGGCAACTCACCGTGGGCCAGGCGCGCAGTTCGATGTCAGCAACCCTGGTCAGATTCAGCCGCTTCAGCGAGGCGCCACGACCGATGAAGTCCGACACGAAGTCGTTCGCCGGGGCGGCAAGAATCTGCTCGGGCGTGTCGTACTGGGCGATCTGCGAGCCCTCCTGAAGGATCGCGATCCGGTCGCCGAGCTTGATCGCCTCATCGATGTCGTGGGTGACGAAGACGATGGTCTTGTGTACCTCGCCCTGTAGTCGCAGGAACTCGTTTTGTAGCCGGTCACGGGTGATCGGGTCGATGGCACCGAACGGCTCGTCCATCAGCATCACCTGAGGATCGCCGCCCAGGGCACGCGCGACGCCGATGCGCTGCTGCTGGCCGCCGGAGAGCTGTTTGGGGTAGCGGTCGCGGAACGATTCGGACGGCATGCCGACCAGGTCGAGCAGTTCGTCCACTCGATCGGCGATGCGCCCCTTATCCCAGCCGAGCAGCTTGGGGACGGTGGCGATGTTCTCACCGATGGTCATGTGCGGGAAGAGCCCGACCTGCTGAATGACGTAGCCGATGCGCCGCCGCAGCTGATCGGAATTGACCTTCGTCACGTCTTCGCCACCGAGCAGGATGCGTCCGGAGGTGGGTTCGATGATCCGGTTGATCATCTTCATCGTGGTGGTCTTGCCGCAGCCCGACGGACCGACCAGCACCACGATCTCGCCGGTGTGGATGTCGAGGTCGAGCGAGTCCACGGCATTCACCTGCTGGCCGGGATAGCGCTTCGTCAGTGCCTCGAGGCGGATCATGACGTCCTGTGCGTTGCCTGCTGTCATGATCGAAGTCCTTTCGAGGTGGTCAGCCTGCCGATCAGCCGGAAGACGAGGTCGAAGACGATCGCCAATAGCACGACGCCGAGCGTGCCTGCCAGCACCAGATTGACTGCCACCGGAGTGCCGACGCGATACAGGCCGGTGAAGATGAATGCACCGTAGCCGGGCCCGTTGACGATGTCGCCGACCGCGGCGATGCCGAGCAGCACGAGAGTCGTCACCCGGATACCGGTGACGACCACCGGCCACGCGAGCGGAAACTCGATTCGCCACAGACGCTGCCGGCGGGTGAGTCCCATGCCCTTGGCCGCCTCGACGATGGCCGGGTCGACGCCGCTCAGCCCGGTCACCGTGTTGCGGACGATCGGCATCAGCCCGTACATGGTGAGCGCCACGACGACCGGGCGTGCGCCCAGGCCGAGTGGCGCCATCAGCAGAATGAAGAGCGCGAATGACGGGATAGTCAGCATTGCGCCGGTGAGGCCGAGGATGAAGTCGCGGACACGCGGACGCTGATAGCTCAGCACGCCGAGCGCGATACCGATGATGGATGCGAGAAACACCGACACGATCACCACGACGGCGTGCGCGATTCCGAGTGCGAAGAAGTCGTCGCTGCGTCTGATCAGGAACTGGAAGAAGTCCACATTGACCTTCCTGGTTGCCCCCGTTCGGGGTTTGATTTCGGCTGTCTTTGGCTCCTCCTTGGGCTCTGGGTTCTCGGCCAGTCTATGGGGCCCGCCGAGAGCTGGTAGCTTATGAATCGATGTCCAAGACTGTCTTCATCGATTTTGACGGAACCCTCGCCGACCATGGGCTGGTACCGAAGGCCCACATCCGAGCCATTCAGCAGGCCCGCACCAACGGCCACCACATACTGCTGTGCACCGGGCGTCCAAAGTCGCTGGTGCCGCGCGAGCTGCGGGAGTCCGTCTTCGACGGCCTGGTCTGCGGCGCCGGCGTCTATGTGGAGATCGACGGCCGCGTCCTGCTCGACACCAGATTCCCCGACGATGTCGCGGCCCGGACGATCCGTGAGCTCAGTCAGCCAGGCATCACATTCATTCTCGAAGCACCCCAGGCCATTTGGACCCTCACCGGCCAGGACGACAAGGTCCGTGAACTCTTCGATGGCGCGCTATGGTCGGTCGATCCCCGCGATGAGTCCTACGAGCTTCTCGCCGCCCTTCGGACTGCGGACGATCTCAACGGCTCCTCGTTCGGCAAGGCAGTGGTGCTGGAATCGTCCGAGATCCCCGTGGACGAACTCGCCACCGAGATCGGGCCCGCCGTGGACGTGATCGGGATCTCGGTTCAAGATATGGGCGGCAGCTCCGGCGAGATCTACCTGCGCGGCGTCAACAAATCGGCGGGGATCGCGCTGGTCGCGCAGCATCTCGGGGTCTCGCGCTCCGATATCGTCGCGGTCGGCGATGGCACCAATGACGCTGAGATGATCGCCTACGCAGGCACCGGCGTGGTGGTCGAGAGCGCCTCCGATGAGCTGCTGGCCCTCGGCCAGCTCACCATTCCCGGACCCGAGAACAATGGTCTGGTCGAGGGATTCTCGCGGCTCGGTCTGATCTGACCTGGTTCCCGCGTCCGGCTTGGCTCCGGCGTCCGGCTTGACTCCGGCGTCCTCTCTCGGGAACGCCATTGGGCACCGCAGACCGGGCAGCAGACCCCGTCAGCCGCGCAGCAGCCGCTCCAACCTGGCGTAGGACATCTCCATGCCCTCGGCCATGCCGGTACCCAGGATCATCTCGCGGGTTCCGAGATCGGGATACTCGATCAGCGTGGTGACCAGGGTCGCGCCGTCCTCCTCGTAGAGATGCAGATCGTTGACCGTCTGCGGGCCGTCCGTCCCGGTCATTCGTTCGGTGGTGACCGCCCGATGCGGTGCTTCGGAAAGCAAGAGCTCACCCTCGAAGCCGAAGGGGGCGCCCGCGTTGTCGTCGACCGGGGCCCATGCATAGCGATAGCTATCGCCGACCGCTGTGGCCACGTCGCAGGTAGTCAGCTCCCAGCCGTCGGGTCCGAGCATCCACTGCCTGATCAATTCGGGATCGTTGTGGGCTCGCCAGACCAGGTCTTGCGGGCCCTCGATCAACCGGGTGATCCGGACGAGTGTGTCGCTGAGTAGTTCGACGCGCGTCCCCTTGCCCTGGGCGTAAGCGCGTAGCCCTTCCAGGACCGCGTCGATCTGGCCCATGGCAGCCGTGGTGCCCTCGATCACGCCCATGGCGAGTACCTGTTCGAGTGCTTCGAGGGAAGTGAATGTCGCGAGGCTGGTCATCCGGCTACCCTGGGCGGTCGGCTGGAAGGTCATCTCCATCCGGCTCACGGCGAAGTCCTCCAGCTGATTGCCCTGCTCGTCCGCGAAGAAGTCGAGCACAACGAAGCGGGACTCCGGCTCGATCTCCAGAAACTCCCAGCCGCCATAGGACTTCTCGCCCTTGGGCCCGGTCATGAAGTAGATCGCCCGGCCGCCCACGGAGTGGTCCCACTGGACGAAGGTGGCAGGCCAGGTCGGCGGCCCCCAGAAGCGCTCGAGCTGACGGGGGTCGGTGTAGGCCTGCCAGACCCGGTGAACCGGGTGGGCGAATTCGGCGGTCACGGCGATGGTGAGATCTTCGGGTTTGGTGGTGACGTCGATAACAGGCATGTCGAGTTCTCCTACAGAGTTGGCGGTTCATCGATGGGTTCTGCGAGCAACGCATCGAGCCGGTCGACGCGCGCCCTCCAGAGGTTTTCGTACTGGGCCAAGAGCACCCTGGCTTGGGCGATCCGCTGTGGATCGGCGCGGACGAGACGTTCGCGTCCGGCCGCTCGTTTGACGACGAGTTGAGCTTCCTCGAGCACCGAGACGTGTTTCTGCACCGCGGCGAACGAGATCTCGTATTCGCGCGCCAGGTCTGACACGGAGAGCTCCTCGCTCA
Source organism: Brooklawnia sp. (assembly GCF_032229645.1). Taxonomy (NCBI): domain Bacteria; kingdom Bacillati; phylum Actinomycetota; class Actinomycetes; order Propionibacteriales; family Propionibacteriaceae; genus Brooklawnia; species Brooklawnia sp. The sequence continues at coordinate 5,832 of NZ_JAVTWX010000002.1, read as the reverse complement.
CCGTGCGGCGCAGGATGTCCCGCCTCGTCGACGCGGCCAGCGCGTGGAAGATGCGGTCCTGCTCGACTTCGCTCAACCCAACATGTACAACCATTTGGTTGTACTTTATGCCGGATCCGGGGTCAGATCAACCCTCCAGACCCACCGAATCGTTCAGTCCGCACGGCGCAACCGCCGATGGCCTCGTCCACCGGCTCTCCGGGCTCTGACGGCTCGCTGCCCCGTTGGCAGGAGTGGCCCACTAGCAGAATGCGGGACTATCGGGGTTCACAAGGTAGATTTGGGCAGTGACCCAAGACGAGAAGACCGCGCCCGACCTCGAAACGACCCCCGGATTCGAGGAACTCGGCGTCACGGGCCCCGCGCTTGAGGCGATCCGGGACCTCGGCTACGAGACCCCCTCCCCCATCCAGATAGCCACCATTCCCGCACTGATTTCCGGACGCGATGTGGTCGGCATGGCGCAGACCGGTACCGGCAAGACCGCTGCCTTCGCGCTGCCCATTCTGGAGGATCTCGATCTTGACCAGAAGACCCCGCAGGCGCTGGTGCTCGCGCCGACCCGCGAACTCGCGCTGCAGGTCTGTGAGGCGTTCGAGTCGTATGCGGCCAAGACCCACGGAGTGCGGGTGCTGCCGGTCTACGGCGGGCAGGGCTACGGCGTCCAACTGTCGGCGCTGCGCCGCGGCGTCCATGTGGTCGTCGGCACACCCGGACGCATCATGGATCACCTCGAGAAGGGCACCCTCGATCTTTCGGGGTTGACGCATCTGGTGCTCGACGAGGCCGACGAAATGCTACAGATGGGCTTCGTCGAAGATGTCGAGACCATTCTCGCGAAGACCCCGGACGACAAGCAGACCGCACTCTTCTCGGCGACCATGCCGACCCAGATCCGCCGGCTCGCGCAGAAGTACCTGCACAATCCGCAAGAGATCATCCTCAAGTCGAAGACCCAGACCGCGACCAACATCAGGCAGCGGTACCTGGTCGTCTCCTATCAGCAGAAGGTGGACGCGCTGACCCGGATCTTCGAGGTCGAAGAATTCGACGGCGTGATCGTCTTCGTGCGAACGAAGAACGAGACCGAAACCCTGGCCGAGAAGCTGCGGGCGCGCGGCTATTCGGCGTCGGCGATCAACGGCGACATCCCTCAGGCGATGCGCGAGCGCACCATCGGCCAGCTCAAGGACGGCACCCTCGACATCCTGGTGGCCACCGATGTCGCGGCCCGCGGGCTGGATGTGGATCGCATCAGCCACGTCGTCAACTTCGACATCCCGACCGACACCGAGTCGTACGTGCACCGCATCGGACGCACCGGCCGCGCCGGGCGTAGCGGCGACGCCATCAGCTTCATCACGCCGCGCGAGCGCTATCTGCTGAAGCACATCGAGCGCGCTACCCGTCAGCAACCCGAGCAGATGCAGCTGCCGACCACTGAGGACATCAACAGCACCCGGTTGACTCGTTTCGACGACTCCATCACCACAGCCTTGCAGGAGACGTCCCGGATTGAGACCTTCCGCGACATCATCTCCCACTACGTGCGTCATCACGATGTGCCGGAGACCGATGTTGCGGCAGCGCTCGCCGTGGTCGCGCAGGGCGATACGCCACTGCTGCTCGATCCGAACAACGATCCGCTGACCAAGAACCTCACGCGCAACGAACGGGACGACCGGGGGGCCCCGGATCGTTCGGACGATCGCTCCGGTGGTCGCCGCAGCCGCGATGACTACGCGCCTTACCGTATCGAGGTTGGTCGCCAGCATAAGGTCAGCCCCAGCCAGATCGTGGGCGCGCTGGCCAACGAAGGCGGGCTGAACCGCCAGGACTTCGGCGCGATCACCATTCGTCCGGAGTTCTCGATCGTCGAGCTACCGGCAAATCTCGACCGCTCGGTGCTCGATCGGCTGCGCGATACCCAGATCGCCGGCCAGTACATCGAGATCAAGCCGGACCGCTTCTCTCAGCATCACGGCAAGGCCCCAAACCGGGGTGGCCGAGGACCGCGCGGTGGCGATGCGCCGCGCGGCGGCAAGCGTCCGTACCGCAAGCCGCGCTACTGAGTCGTTCTCAGTTCACCTCGTAGGGGTGGGCCGCTCCTTCGACTGACCGAGTCAGCGCCCTCCATGGGGCGATACGCAGCGGGTGGTTGCCTGGAGGGTCCTTAGCGCTAGGAGCGTGACCCGCGCCACGACGATTAGCGCGGCGCCCTTGACGATACGGTTGGACCATGAGTAAGCGCGAGATCTACGCGCACGAATTGCGCTCGATGCCCTCCGAGAAATGGCCGAAGTACCTGCGTGCGAACAGCGGGCTTCCCGGACCACGCGGCAATCTGGAACTTATCCAGGCCATGGCACAGACCGGCGGCCGCGCTGATTTCGATGCGCTCATCGCCACCGGCGACGAATATATGGTCTGCTGCGGTGTCGTGGGCCTGGGTGCTCTTCTTGCCGCAGATGCCGGGCCCGGCGCCGTCGCCGAGATCGAAGCCCGGTTGCGCACGCACGCGAGCGACCAACGCTGGCGGGTCCGCGAAGCCGTGGCGATGGCGCTTCAGCGGCTGGGCGACGCCGATCCTGGGCGGCTGAAGTCGCTGGTGCTCGAGTGGACCAGCGACGCGGATCCGCTGGTGCTGCGCGCAGCGGCCGCCGCAATCTGCGAACCACGGCTGCTGGCCACACCCTCGATGGCCGCAGCCGCCATCGAAGTCTGCAGGCGAGCGACCGAGTCCCTGGCCGCACTGCCGCCCGACAGCCGCCGCCACGACGATGTCCGCACTCTCCGCAAAGGACTGGGCTACTGCTGGAGCGTCGCGGTGGCCGCGGACCCGGGCCCGGGTCTCCCGGTCTTCGCAGCCTTGGAGGCCTCCCCGGATGCAGATGTCGCGTGGATCGTCCGCGAGAATCGCAAGAAGAAGCGGCTGGCCGGGCTCTGAAACGAGCATTCGCTTTCGCGGCAGAGCCCTTCAACGCGCTTGAGTGCTCGCCAGATCGTGCTGCGGGCTCGATTTGTTGGCCGGGAAGGCATCTGGGGAGCACTGAAGCGTGTTGGCTCACGATGCCCTAGCCCCGATTTTGCCAACCAGGCGCTCCGGTTAGGTGCAACGTCGCTCCCGTGGTGCCAGGTGCAGGCACCCCGCCCCCACCACTACATCGGAATCGATGGCCTCGACCTTCGAACAGTTCGGCTCCCGCAGGTCCCGGACAAGGATGCAACGTGACATCTGTCACGCCTCGCCAATGAAGATCCCACCCAACCCCGTGATCCGTGACACTGACCTTTCGGCAGATCCGCCGAAAGACTTGAGTCATGACCACGACACAGCTACTTCAGGAGTCCCGCCGAACAACGGCTGAGGACGCGATCGTCGTCCGCGGGTTGCGTCGCAGTTATAGCCAGTCCCACACGTCACTCATGCCGGGCCGCAAGACACCCGAGCCGTTCGAGGCCGTCAAAGGCATCGATTTGACTGTCCGGCATGGCGAGGTTCTAGCGCTGCTCGGCACCAACGGCGCGGGCAAAACGTCCACCGTCGAGCTGATCGAGGGTGGCCGCGCCCACCGCAGGCACCATCGAGCTGCTCGTCGGCCTGGACGCCCGCTCGGCCTCGCTGGAGCAGCTCTTCCGCACCATCGCCGATGGGGCGCTGAGTCCGATCTGATCATCCACAAGCAGCAGGAGAGGCAGCGAAAGCACCCCTTCGGCTCAGATCCACAGTTCTAACGCCGCTCCGCAATAACACGACCCAGACAATCAATAGAAGCTGAGCGCCCCTGCCGGGGCTATCAAAGTCGTCTACTTCACGCTGGTCACCTCACCGGTCGCCCGGCGCGAACAGCACACTCTCAATCGCCTCGCCGCGGGCGAACCCACTCCGCGCGAGATTCTGCTGGCACCGGCCGTGCCGTTGTGGGCGCTGCTGATCGTGCAATCTGTCATTGGCGCGGTCGGCGCTGCACTTCTAGGCGCCACACTCATCCATCCGCTGGCACTGGTGAGCGAGTCAACCGCAAACGAATAGCCCGATCTCTAGGCTGAACACCCAAGGAGGAACCGTGAATACCACCGACCAAAGCGTCCGACGGACTGAGGGCTACCTCTACAGTTCCCTGCATGAAGGGTTCCTGATCCTGCCACTCATCGTGCTGCTGGGCGTGGCTGGCACACCCAGGCCGCTTCTCTGGTTCATCGGCTGGGGCTCAATAGTGATAGCGGCCGGATGGACCGGGCTAACGGTCCTGCACACCCGGCTGCGCGACCTCGATCTGCTACCACCTAGCGGCTGGGATCGCGGGTTCCTCTCCCATCGCGGGAAGCCGCTCGTCGCCGCCTGGATCGTCCTCAGCCTTGCCGCCACGAGCCTCGCCGGCCTGTTCCATCCATCGACTCCGCTCTTCCTCGTCGCCTTCAGCGCTTCCCTCGGCGGGATTCTGGCAATGCCTGCACTGGTCATCGGGATGGACGCCACCGACAGGCTGCAGCCCCCGAGGCCTCACACAAAGACTGCCATCGCACTCGGTATCACGCTGACGGCCATCACCATGGTGGCGCTCCCGCTCGCCCGGCATGCCGTCCTGCGCGGCCATGTCATGATCACGATCGCATCGTGCCTACTGGCCATGTTCATCGTGGGCTTCGCCTCAATGCTCATCAATGTGATCGGTACGACCCGCGCCCTTGAGCACGCCCGCACCGACGAGGCCAGGCTCGCGGTCGCCGAAGAGCGCGTCCGTTTTGCCCGTGATCTGCACGATGTTTTTGGACGATCACTCTCTGCGGTCGCGCTCAAGTCAGAGCTCGCCGCAGTCCAGGCCGAACATGGCCTGCCCGATGCCGCGAACACCATGCGCGAGGTGCAGAAGATCGCCGCCGATGCCCTCACCGAGGTTCGGGAGGTCGTCCGCGGTTACCGCAAAGCCGATTTGACTACCGAAATCTCCGGCGCGAAGGCCCTGCTGGAGGCTGCCGACGTCGAGGTGAGCACCACGCAGGAGGGTTCCGCACCGCTCCCCGCGCCGGTGTCCCGCGCTTTTGCTTGGATCGTCCGCGAAGCCGCAACCAACGTCCTGCGGCACTCGAGCGCCAGCACCGTCAGTCTCGTCGTCCGATCGGATGAGCAACTGGCGGAACTGGCGGTGCGCAACGATCGTCCGCATCCGGCAACAGATGCTCCAGGTTCCGGACTCGCCGGACTGGCCGAACGGCTCGCCGAAGTGGGCGGCACCCTCACCTGGGACCACCAGCCAGACGCCTTCACGCTGACCGCTACCGTGGAGGGCGCCGCATTGCACAGCCTGCGCCAGGCCATGGCCGAGGAGTCCGCATGATCCGCATCATTATCGCCGAGGACGAGAACCTGATCCGCGAGGCGCTCGTCTCGCTGCTCGGGTTCGAGGATGACATCAAGGTGGTCGGCCAGGCGGCCTCCGGCGATGAGGCGCTGGCGGCCGCGCTGCAGCACCGCCCCGATGTGGCGGTGCTCGACCTGCAGATGCCCGGACGGTCCGGCATCGAGGTGGCCACCGAGCTCGCGACCGGGCTGCCCCAATGCGCCTGCGTGATCGTCACCAGCCACGGGCTGCCCGGCCATCTCAAGCAGGCACTCGCCCACGGGGTGCGCGGTTTCGTCCCGAAAACCATCACCGGAGCCGCGCTCGCAGGAGTGATCCGCACCGTGTATGGCGGCGGCAGATACGTCGATCCCCAGCTGGCTGCGGACGCCATCGCCGCTGGCGACTCCCCGCTCACCCCACGCGAAGCCGACGTACTACTCGCCGCGGACGGCGGCGCGCCCGTCGAGGAGATCTCGCAGCGGGTCAG
>NZ_JAVTWX010000001.1:0-21455 GCF_032229645.1 Brooklawnia sp. | reverse complement strand
CACGCACACTTCGCTAGCCACTGCGCATATTGGCAGCCGATGGGCAACGAGTTGCGCGCGCACGACGGGCACATACGATGTGTCCATGCCCGACAAGCACCTGATGCCTCGCCCAGACGCCGAGCCCGAGATCTATCAGGCACGAGAGTCCGATTGGCGCAACGGAGCGCTGATCTATCAGGTGATCGTCGACCGCTTCGCGCCGAGCGCGAATCTCGCGTCCAAGATTCATCTCTACCCGGCCCCGAAGCGACTCCACATCTGGTCCGAAACCCCAAGCCAGGGACGCTATTTCGACGACTACGAGGTGTGGTCACATGAGATCGACTTCTGGGGCGGCGACCTCGCGAGTCTGCGCGGCCGGCTCCGCTATATCAACGGACTGGGCGCCGACGTGCTCTACCTCTGCCCGATCCACCTGGCATGGACCAATCACGGCTATGACGCACTCGACTACCAGCAGGTGCGTCCCGAATACGGCACTCGCGACGACGTCAAGCAGCTTGCCGACGACCTGCACGAGCGCGGGATGCGGCTCGTGCTCGATGGTGTCTTCAATCACATGGGCCGCAACAGCCCCGCCTTCCAGGCCGCGGTATCCGACCCTGACGACCCGCATCGCGGCTGGTTCGACCTGAATCCGGACCGTCCGGGCGGGGCCCGAGCCTGGGCGAATGCGGTGAATCTGCCCGAACTGGTCATCGAGAACCCGGCGGTCCGCGACCACATCTGGGCGGGCCGCGACTCCGTGGTGCGCAACTGGTTGCGCGACGGCATCGACGGCTGGCGCCTCGATGTCGCCTTCGAGCTGGGTCCCGACTACCTGGGCCAGCTGACCGCTGCCGCCCACGACGAGAAGCCGGGGTCTCTCACCCTCGGCGAGGTCTGCAATTACCCCGCCGGTTGGTTCCCGGCGCTCGACGGCGTGCTGAACTTCACGCTGCGCGAGATCGTCCTGCTACTCGCCAATCAGCAGATCTCCGCGGCGCACGCACAGCGGATGCTGACGCGATTCTTCGCAGACGCCGACTACGAGCACCTGCTCAAGAGCTGGAACTACCTCGACAACCACGACGTGCCCCGGGTGACCGACACGATCCCGGACGAAGCCGCCCGCCGGCTCGCCACCGTCTTGCAGTTCACCTTGCCGGGCAGCGTGAACCTCTACTACGGCACCGAACTCGGCCAGACCGGCGGGGCCGATCCGGCCAATCGCGCACCGATGCGCTGGGATCTGGTCAATCAATCCAACCAGGTGCTGCGTTTCCATCACCAGCTGAGCGCGATCCGCCGAGGTCACCGGGCGCTGCGGATCGGCGACCTGCGCTGGCTGGAAACCGAGCGACTCATCGGCTTCGAGCGCTTCACCGACCGGATCGAGGACGCGGTCTTCGTGATCGCCAACCCTTCGTCCGAGCGGGTCGACGAGACGGTGCTCATCCCCGACTCTTGGCTGATGGACATGTCCGGGCTGACCGATCACCTCAGTGGTGAGCGACTACGCACCCACCGCGCAACCCTCGCAGTCACGCTTCAGCCTCATCAAGTGATGGTGCTCACTGCGGACCTGGACAGATCGAACGGATACACTCCCTACAAGCGCGTCCGGTAACCACCGCACCGGCATCGGGCAGGAGCTACGGTGAGACTGAAGTCTTGGCTGATCGTCGCGACAACCGCGGCGGCGTTGACATCCGGGCTGACCGGCTGTTCGATACCCGACTATGATCCCGTGACCATCGTCTACGAGGACTACCAGGAATCGGAGACGATCACCTGGGTGGTCGTCGGCACCGAGATCCAACGCTCCGATCAGATCGACGACGAGGACGCCGAAGAGACCGGCACCGAGGTCCCGGACCGTGCGGCATTCGTCAACTCCGTGCACGAAGAACTGCATCCGCCCAAATGGGATGGTTGCACGGACGCCAACGAGATGACCATCGAAACCCACGATCCCGACGGGAAACCCTACGTATCGAAGCTCGAAGACTGCGGAGTGCAGCAGAAGTATGTGGACGACATGTTCTGGGCGCTCGGCGAGGAGCGCTGACCCCTGGCTCTGAGCTGACCCCCGATCTTGACACAGTGAACCGATACCCCTGATCGCGTCGCCCAGGAGGAACCGTGAAGCTCAAGCCCCTTGCCATAGCCATCGCCGCCGGGCTCGCATTGAGCCTGACCGGATGCACCTCGATGCCCGACTACACCGAAGCGACGATCACCGCGTTCAACCCCTGGACCCCTGGCGTCCACACAATCTGGCTGATCACGGGCAGCAGCGTCGAGCTCACCGAAACCCATCCCGGAGATGACGGTTTGCCGCTGTCCAACACCTTCGAATACGAGCTACTCGACCGGGACGCCTTCTACCGGGCTCTGCATCGCGCACTGAGCGCCAACCAGCAGGACATCTGCATGGACGCCGTGGAGTACACGGTGCAGGCCAGCGACCAGGCCGGCCAGGTCTACGGGAACAACCTGCATCAGTGCGGTGACCAGCAGGAATACATCGCAGAGCTGCTCGGCTCGCTCGACGCCGACCGCGCCTGAATCCTCGGTTGGCTAAACGAGGATGCTAGACGAGGATCAGGGCGCCTGCGGCCACCACCGAGGTAAGCAGCGTGAGAATGTCGAACGCGCGCTGCTTCACTCGTCCGATCACCGCAACCCCGATCAGGGTGCCCACCAGCACCACCGGGATCATCAGCGCCGCCGTGATCAGCACTCGATGGGTGAACAGTCCCAGCGCGGCGGTCAGCGGCGTCTTCGAGACATTCACGATGAAGTAGAACCAGGCCGAGGTGCCGAGGAAGCGCATCTTGTCGACCTTTGAAACCTGCAGATACAAGGCCATCACCGGCCCGGCAGCGTTCGCCGCCATGGTGGTGAATCCGGCGGCGATTCCGGCGCCAACCGTCAGTGCGCGGGGCGGCCGCGAATCATCGCCGACCACCGGCGGCTTGCGGCGAGCGGAAACCCCGAGTTGGAGGAGAACCGAGATCAACAAGATGACGCCGATCGAACGCCGCAGCACCAGGTCGTCCACCACCCTGATGAAGAGGGCACCCAGCAGCAGCCCAGGTACCACCGAGGGCAGCAGACTGCGCAGCAATCGCCAGTCGGCATTGCTGCGGTAGCGCAGGACCGCGACGATATCGCCGGTGATCAGCAGCAGCAGCGCGGCGGCGGTCGACTCCTTGGTCGGCATCACGAGCGCCATCAAGGCCACGGCTACCGAGCCGAGGCCACCGAAGCTGGTCTTGGCGATGCCTATGATCAGCGCAGCCACGATCAGCGGCAGCCACTCCATGAAACCAACCACCTCCGGGAGATTCGCGATGCCCGTGCCGGGCGGTCTCCTCCGCAGGAGACTACTCCTGAGGCTCCACTCCCGGACGATCGTCGCTATCGCTGGGCGGCTCGGTCTGCGTCCGATCGGCCGGGCTCTCGGACGCCAGCATCTCGTTGACGGCCGAATCGCGGTAGGTCCCCGAGAGCACCCGATAGGGCCTCGACGCCAGCGCGAGCACGGTGACGACGATCCCGATCAGGCTCGCCAGCACGAAGGCCAGGGCTATCCCGCGGGTCGTGCCCGATCCCAGCAGCCAGCCCAACCGGTCGCGTCCTGCATCTGAATTCATATACGGAATCAGCCAGAACTCGGCGACCGGCCCGACCATCAGCGTGCTGATCGGGGCCGCCGCCAACTCGATGGCCATCGCGAACCCGAAGACGCGACCCTGCTGGGCGAACGGGACGATCTTCTGCAGCACCGTCTGCTCCGAGGCCTCCGCGAAGGTGATCACGCCCATGTAGATGAACACACCAACCGCCAGCAGCACGACCGACTCGCGGATCGGCATGATGGCGCCCACCACCCACATCGCGATATTGGCGAGCAGCAGCGTGCGCACCGGATTGGCACCCAGGCCGGACCGCGAGATGATCATGCCGCCGAGGATGAAGCCGATGCTGCAGACACCGAAGAGAATTCCCCAGGCCTGCACCGGCATCAGTTCAAGCCCATAGGGATCCAGCAGGGCCATATAGACCCCGCCGAGCAGATTGTTGAAGGTCGAGAAGATGACCAGCGCCGGTAGCCCCGGAATGGCCACGGTCATCCGGAATGCCTCGACGAAATCGACCTTCGCCGGTACGCCCTCGGCATGCTGGACGGTGGGCTCGCTGATCTCGATCAGCCGCAGATGCACGGCGGCCACGGCGGTGAGTATGGTGCCCATCACCAGTAGCACTCCCATGCCCAAGAAGCCCACCGCCAATCCGGAGACCACCGAGTTGAACGCGAAACCGATGCCCTGCACCATTCCGACCAGGCCATTCGCCTTGGGGCGCTCGTCCGCCGGCACCAGCATGGTCACACAGGTGGCCAGCGCCAGGCCACGGATCGATTCGACCAGGGCACCGGCCAGCAGGATCGTCAGGAAGATCCAGAAGAACGGACGATGCAGGTCGAGCAGCACCTCGGCCGGAACCAGGAAGAAGAGGATGATGGCGATGGCGAAGGCGGAGCCCGTAGAGACGGTGGCCAGCATCATCGCGGTCTTCTTGCGGACGCGGTCGATCAGCGTCCCGAAAGGCACGCTGAAAACGGCGAGCAGGAGCATATAGGAGCCGCCGAGGATCGATGTCACCAGCACCGAGCGCGTCTGCAGATAAGCCCAGAAGGTGAATCCGAACCACACCATCTGGGTGGTGATATTGGCCAGCAGAGTGTTCACCAGCACCCGTTGGAAGGTGCGCATGGGTCTCCTGTCGGTGTTTTAGGACCCTCCAGAGAATTACTGTGCGTCCGGCGTGGTCAGCAGTAGCAGACTACCCGAGTCGTCCAACCGAGTCGTCCCGGCGGCCGGGGCACTCCTATATCCTGCACAGATAGTAGCGGATGGCCACCCGCCCACCGGTGGTCCCGATAGTCTGGATTCAGTAGCCGAGGCACCGCAGCCGGGTGAGCGTTTCAGGGGGCAGACAGCATGCGCAATGACGTTGAGGCAATGATCGAGGTGGGCGATCATCCGCTGGGCACATTTTTTCAGCTCGGCAACCAGACGGCTGTCGAGTGCGTGGCCTATGGCGGCGTCGACTTCATCATCATCGACACCGAGCACGGCCCGTTCGATGTCGAGACCTCGCTCGACCTGATCCGGGCCGCCAAGTCGGCCGGCTGCGTACCGTTCGCCCGCGTCAAGGATTCATCCCGGGCGTCCATCTTGAAGATGCTGGATGCCGGCGCGCTGGGCATCATCATTCCCAATGTGCGCAGCCTGGAGGAGGCCCGCGAGATCGTCAGATGGGGCAAGTACTTCCCCATCGGCGAGCGCGGGATCGCCCCCACACCGGGGGCCCACTATTGGACCGACGACTATGCAACGGCCGGACTCGGCAACTTCATGCGGGTCTGCAACGAGCAGACGATGCTGATCCCGCAGTGCGAAACCCTCGGCTGCCTGAACGACATCGAGGCGATTGCCAGGCTGGAGGGCATCGATGGTGTCTTCGTCGGGCCGTTCGATCTGTCGGCGGCGCTCGGGCGTCCGGGCGATTTCGACAACCCCGAGCACATCGAGGCGCTCGACCGGGTGCAGCGGATCTGCCGGGAGGCCGGCAAGGCGTCGTTCATCTACGCCACAACGCCGGCGGACGCAAGGCGACGCATCGAGCAGGGATACGACTCGATCGCCTACTCCATGGACGCGCTGATGCTCATCGACGCCGTGAAGCGGACCGTTGCACAAATCCGCGAGCCCAGATAGCCGGCTCCACAATGCAATCTGTTTCTCACTTGTAACAACTTTGAGGCAAACTGACCTCCAGTTCATGCCCACTCGTTGCAATCGGAGTTCATACATGGAACGGCTGACCGAGATTCTCGACACCATCGACAGCTTCATCTGGGGGCCCTTCCTCCTGATTCCGCTGCTACTCGGAACCGGATTGTGGTTGACCATCAGGTTGCGCGGCATTCAGTTCCGCAAGCTCGGATCCGCCCTGTGGCTGGCGCTGATCAAACGATCGGACGATGGCACCGAGGACCAGAAGCACGGCGATATCTCGCAATACCAGGCGCTCACCACCGCGCTCGCCGCGACTGTGGGCACCGGCAATATCGTCGGTGTCGCCACAGCCATCTCGATCGGCGGGCCCGGCGCGCTCTTCTGGATGTGGGTGACCGGTCTGCTCGGCATGGCCAGCAAATACTCCGAGGCATTCATGGCCGTACGCTTCCGGCATCGCGACAAGCACGGCGATATCACCGGCGGCCCGCAGTACTACCTCAAGGACGCGATCAGTGGGCGCTTCGGCACCTTCTTGGCGACCTTCTTCTCGGTGGCCGCAGCGATCGCGGCCTTCGGCATCGGCAACGGCACCCAGGCGAACTCGATCGCGAACAACGTCGAGAACTCCTTCGGCGTCCCACTGTGGGTGACCGGCGTGGTGTTGGTGCTCATCACGATGGCCGTGTTGATCGGCGGCATCCAGTCCATCGGCAAGGTGACCGCCGGTCTGGTGCCTGTGATGATCGTCGTCTACGTGACCGCCGCCATCGTGCTGCTGTGCTTGAACGTGACCGCGATTCCCTCCGCTTTCGCCGAGGTCTTCCGCACGGCGTTCACCGGGCAGGCTGCGGTCGGTGGTTTCACCGGCAGCGTGTTCATCATCGCCCTACAGATGGGCACGGCCCGCGGTATCTTCTCCAACGAATCGGGCATGGGTTCGGCGGCGATCGCCGCGGCAGCGGCCAAGACCACCCACCCGACCCGGCAAGGCCTGGTGTCGATGACCCAGACCTTCATCGACACCATCATCGTGGTCACCATGACCGGATTGGTGCTGATCGTCACCGGCACCTGGCAGGAGGGACGCAGCGCTGCGGCGACCATGACATCGAAGGCCTTCGATGTCGGCCTGGGCGTTAGCTGGGGTCACTACATCGTCACGATCTCATTGGTGCTATTCGCCTACTCCACCATCCTCGGCTGGTGCTACTACGGCGAACGTAACATCGAGAAGCTCTTCGGGCACAGCTGGGTGATGGCATACCGGGTGGTCTTCTCACTGGCCGTCTTCGTCGGCTGCACCGTCGAACTCGGGCTGGTATGGACCTTCAGCGATATCGCGAACGGCCTGATGGCATTGCCGAACCTGATTGGCCTGCTGATCTGCAGCGGCCTGATCGCGCGCGAGACGAACTACTACCTCGATCATGATCCGAGCCTGCGGGCCGGCAAGGCCGAGGTGGATGAGTTCATGGCCGGACGCCCCGGCGCGATCGATGCACACTGGAATCGCGTCAAGCAGACCGCCGTCCATCGCTAGGAACTCGCGGACGGCTGGGCTCATTGCGCTCACTTGCCTGGCGCTCACTTGCCGGGGGACTCGTCCTCTGACCGCAGGTTGGCGGATTCGAGCGCGTCCGCGTCGGGCAGCGGGACGATCTCCGGCGGGTGCTTGCGGGTCAGCCAGCGCCACAGCGAGCCGCCGTCCGGACGCCGCCCGCTGACCACATAGTTCAAGATGGCAGTATCTCGCAGGGTCAGATCCAGGCGCCGCTTTGCCTGCGGTGCCCCGGCCAGCAGGACGCGATCGCCGGCCTTCAAGACGAAGTCGTCGCTCGGCAGCTGGATATTCTTGTTGGCCCGCCGCACCAGCAGCACCTTCATGGGCAGCCGCCAGCCACGGTCGAGGGGATCGGCTCGCAAGTGGCCGACGGTGAAACGGCCCCCGGCGCTCACCATCTCGGCCAGCGCGGGTGCCCGTTGCTCGGAGATCGCCAGGTCCCACAGCTCGGGGTGGCGTCCGGGATCGAGCTGGGAGAGCTGTGCGTAGAGTTGCGCGCACTCGGCCTCGTTGTGCTGCGGAATCAGCCGCAAGAAGCGGTTGAGCAGCGGAGTGGTGATACGGGCCAAGAACTCACGGGCCACGATCTGGCTCGGTACCATCAGCAGGTTCTCGTCGAACGCTTCGATCAGTGGAGTGTTCGTCAGCTGGTTCTGGCGCACGACCACATAGAGATCGTGCTTGAGTGCCCGCGCCGTCACCGCGATGGACAGGTTCTTCGGATCGGACGCATTGCCCGCCACCAGACCCACCGCGTGGCCGATGCCCGCCGCCTTGAGATCTTCGGATCGGGTGCCGCTGCCCTTGATGTCGACGCCGGGCTCGCCGAAGTGGCGCTCATCGATCACTGACAGGCTCATCCCTACCGCACGCAACTCCTCGACCATCCTGTGACCGAAGCGTCCGTAGCCACACATGATCCAATGTCCCCTCGGCGGTGGCTCGATCGCGACGATGGGCCGACCCGGCAGGCCGGTGATCAGGCTGCGCAGCCGGTAGCGCTGCGGAGAAGTGACCGCCGAGGCGAGAGACTCCGCGAACTGTTCGAAAGGATTGATCACCAGATCGCCACCGAAGACACCGATGTGGGTTTCGGTCTCGATGTCGCGAATACGCGCCAGCACCGGAACTCTGGGGGCCAGCAGCCGCACGTTGACCGCGATTGCCTGGTTCGTCGGATCGTCGTCGGTGAGCGCGACGACCCCTTTGCAGTTCGGGTTGATCAGACCGGCCTGCTTCAGCAGCAGCGGATCTTTCGCGTCCGCTTGAACGGTTGGCGGATCGACAGCGAACTCGTCCATGCGCAACTCTTGCAGGCGAATGGGGTCCAGCTCGATGGCCACGAAACGCAGCCCGAGATGGTCGAGCCCATGGCAGACCATGCGTCCGGTCTCGCCGATTCCGCAGACGATATAGAACGGCTCCCGGATCTGGTGGATGTTTCTGGTGAACCGCGCGATCCGCACCGCGTTCTGGAATCCCTTGTCCTGCAGCAGCGCCAGCACGTTGACCAGCGAATACGACCACGCCGCGACCGAGATGTAGATCGTCGCCGTCATCCACATTCGCTGCATCACGTTGTAGGGGTGCGGTACCTCGCCGAAGCCGATGGTCGTCGCGGTATAGCTGACCACGTAGAACGCATCGAAGACGCTCAGCGGCGCGCTTGGGTCGCCGGTCACCGGGTCGGTGCCTGGTATCAGGGCCAGGCCCGTCGTGCAGAAGGTGTAGACGCCCAGCACCAGCAGCAGCGGAAACCTCATCTGGCGCAAGATGAGGTAGAAGACGTCGCTCAGCTCGGCTTGCCACTGAGCCGATCCAGGGCTTTGCATCTCAACTCGCGTTCAGCGTCGCACCTGGATGATCTCGCTGACCATCAGCACCACCGAGACGAGGTTGGCCAGCAAGGCTCCTGCCGAGAGCGAGACGACCACCGACATGTGCGCGGATGACATACCGCTTGCCGAGATGTGCGCAGCCCAAATCCATACGGTGGCAGCGGCCATCAGCTGCAAGTCGGCGACCAAGCTGGTAGCGAGATGAATCGCGCCGAGCTGAGTGCGATCTCCGAACTTCAGGACCGTGGCCACCAGACTCGCCACGAACGCTGCGGCCAGTTCGACGCCATTGTGCACCACCGGGTTACCGATATCGCCGACGAAGAAGCCGAAATTCAGTGTTGCAGCGAGCGTGATGAAGAAGCCGAAAATGACTTTCTCCAGGTTCATGCGGCCTCCAACGTAGGT
Organism: Brooklawnia sp.; assembly: GCF_032229645.1. Classification (NCBI taxonomy): domain Bacteria; kingdom Bacillati; phylum Actinomycetota; class Actinomycetes; order Propionibacteriales; family Propionibacteriaceae; genus Brooklawnia; species Brooklawnia sp. The sequence goes on along the minus strand of NZ_JAVTWX010000001.1, from coordinate 11,850 downwards.
CAACGAGGACAGCTCAAGCGTAGGCCCCGAAGTGTGCCTTGTCTGCTGCACGAATCCTCCGCTCGAAAGAGTGACTGCTCCGCTCCAAAGACGCGTACTGTCAGCGAAGGCTTGATCGGTGGTCGATCCTGGACACATGGCTGAATCGCTGGCCCGGTCGGAGCGCCGGGAACTATGTGAGTTGATGACGACCGTGGGCCCCGACGCCCCAACCTTGTGCGAGGGCTGGACGGCCCATCACCTGGCGGCGCACCTTCGGATGCGAGAGTCCGATCCCCTCGGCGCGATCGGGATGTTCCTTCCCTTCTTGGGAACCACCGAGAAACACATGGACAAGCTGATGACCCAGATGAGCTTCGACGAGCTGGTCGGCCTGGTGGCCAAGGGGCCGACCGGACTGAGCCCGTTCCGGATATCGGTGGTGGACACGAAGGCAAACACCGCCGAGTTCTTCGTCCACCACGAAGACCTGCGGCGCGGCGGGCCATACCCGGTCGGACCGCGCGTGCTGCCACCTCAGACCGACGAGACCTTATGGGATGCCGCCATCGGGGCCGCCCGCCTACGCCTCCACAAGGCGAAGATGGGGATCATCTTGCAGCGCGTCCGCGACGGCAAGGCCACCGACGAGCAGGCGGTGGTGGCCACCGGACGTACCCCGGTGACCGTCACCGGCGAACCCGGCGAGCTCTTGCTCTGGTTGTTCGGCCGGGAAGCCGCTGCCCAGGTTCAGCTGAGCGGGACCGCCGAAGCGCTTGCCCGGATACGGTCGATTTCGCTGTCGGTTTGAACGGCTGGGCGGTTCACCGCCCGGCTTGCGGGTGCGGCGTTGGCAACCGGCCGGCAACAATCGGCACGTATTGGCTGGATGTTGCCCGGGCATTCCCACTATGGAGTCAATCTGGGAGGATGGCTATATGTCTGCCGATAATCTGAATGCCGCCATCAACCTGCGGCTGGCTCTGCTGGAGCTGCCCCGCGCAGAAGCTGAAGATGGGGGAATCGAACTCGTCGAACCGTTGCTGGCCCGCCAGAGGGAACTCTCCCGCAGGCTGGCCGACCGTCTTTGCCCGGTCGATCAGCGGATCCAGGATTTCCTGGATGACTACCTCGCTGATGTCGACGTCAAGCCGCAGTTGCCCAAGCAGACCCTGATTCTCGACCAGGCCGGCCTGGCCCGCGGTCTCAGCCTGCCTGCAGACGGCGACGAGTTCCACTCGCCGCTGCTGTCGAGCTACCGGTTGAGCAACGGTGTGCTGCACAACCCCGCCAACGACCGCCGCACCACCGCCGGTGTCTTCCACATCGCGCAAGGCGGCCTGCCCATCCCGGACGACAAGATCGCCGTCCGCAAGGATGTCTTCGCCAACCTTCTGACCCTCGCGATGCAACCTCCGCACGAGGACATGATCCTGCCTTATACCTCCGAGCAGGCCACCGCAGCGGCCTGTTTCGTCTCCTTGTTGATGCGTCCGCTCGTCGTCCCGGCGGTGCCCGGACGCGGTGGCGCGAAGACCATGGAGACCCGCTTCATCGTCCCTGGCGGCCTGGTCTGCAATCTCGACTTCGTCGAGGGCATCTTCGGCAACGCCGGCGATCCGCAGCTGCCGCAAAACGATGCGGCCCTGGATCCGGCCACCTGGTCGGGCCATACCGGCTGCATCATCTTGGCCCCGCACCTGACCAAGGTCACCAAGAAGAGCCTCGGCATGCCGCATTGGGACGACGCCAGCGAGCGCGAGCGTCGCGACGGCCAGTGTTGGAAGGACGAGGACGAGCGCTACAACGGAGGTCAGGCGTTCAAGGCCTGCGCCCGCGACGAGCGCGGCGTGATGGTCACCGTGATCGCCGACAACTACTTCGGCTACTGCAAGAAAGAGGTCAAGACCCAGCTCTCGTACGCCGCCAACCTGCTGGGTTGCGCCGAGGAGGAGCATTCGGGCGGCGCGCGCGTCTACCCGGCCTACAACCTGGGCCCGGAATTCCACGACGACTACACCCCGGACGACTTTGCGCTCGCCGATGTGCTGGCCCGTGATCCGCAACGTTTCGAGCTGCAGCCCGAGGGCCACGCGATCGATCTGACGCAGCCGCACATCGTGTTGGTGCCCGGCGGAGCCGACTACTCGATGCGCAACCAGACCATCAGCTGGCGTGATGCGTCCGGTGGCCAGCAGACGATCAAGCTGCTCACCGGCAAGATCTACATCACCCCCAATGGCTACCGGGTGTACGCCAAGCACCGTGAGATGGACGAGACGCAGTGGCACCTGATCGGCATCTCCCCGATCTCGACCGATTGCCATAAGCCGGCAACCGTGTCGGGCGGCGGCAAGTCCGAGATCAGCAAGTCTCTGGCCGACGCGTTCGTCTTCGGCAATGCCTACACCGCTGAGTTCGACCATGACATCGAAGAGGTCCAGAAGCTCTTGGACGCGGACTTCTCCGATCGTTTCCTCGACCCCGAGCGCAACGGCAAGGATCATCGCGAGATCCTCTCGGACGAGCGTTCGCTCGGCTCGGTCATCAAGTTGCTCACCCCGCGCAGCGAATACACCGCGGAGTACAACGACTTCCTGCGGTCGCTTCCGGCGCACATCAAGGAACTGCTGTTCACCGTCAAGCGCTACTTCAAGCCCGAATGGGGCAGCGATTGGCGTAGCCACTTCAGCGTCGGCATCATGAACGGCCGCGAGGGCAATATGGTGCGCCTGGATGGCGAGAAGGTCATCGTCAACCAGCTGCGCGTCGGCTTCCAGCCCGATGGATCGTGGCGACTGTTCAGCCTGCGTCCCGACTTCAGCCCTGCCGTCAAGGTGCAGACCGAGGACGATATCACCGCGTCCACCGTCTGCTCGCCCTTCGAGAAGGCACCGGCCGGGTTCGGTAACCAGGAAGGGCTGTCCCGCAAGTTCGTCATGAACTGCGAGCAGTTGCTCTTCCAGCGTCCCGACGATGCGGTACACCGTGGTTACGACAAGCAGGCTGAGCGTGACTTCGCGAGGGAGGGCACCTTCATCTCGAATTTCGAGCCGCTGACCCACGACGACGCCCGCGAGCTGATGACCAATGCTCAGGCCTTCAGCGAGTACACCAAGCCAATGCAGGACCTGATCCGCGGGATCGCCAAGATGCCGCAGGACGAATCGCCCAGATTCTGGATCGCCTCAGATCAGTCACGCATCGTGAACGGCAAGCGCTCCAAGAATCCGCGTTACCTGCAGACTCGTCCCGACGTCTCGAACCCGAAGGCGACCGCGGCCGCCGATCTGGCGTCGAAACTGGTGCGCAAGCTGCCGACCTCGGCCTTCGCCCCGCTTTCGGTCGACTTGGTGGCCGCCGGCCGGCGCAACAACCCGAAGGAGCCGGGTGTGCCGCCGCTGAGCGTCTACAACCCGCTGCACTATATGGAGTTGCCCGAGCTGTTCATGGAGTTCATCTCCTCCATGACCGGCAAATCTCCCTCGACCACAGGTGCAGGATCCGAGGGTGCGCTCACCAAGGGCCCGTTCAATGCGTTGCCTCCGATCATCGACCTGAACAACAGCTTCCTGGCCTATGCGTTGACCGACGATGACGGCTGGCTGAGCTCTGCCGGCTATATCGGTCCGAAGATCAAGGTCGACCACGATATCTCGATGCTGGTGCCGGAGCTGTTCAGCCGGATGTGGCCGGACGAGCGCCGTGCGTCCAGTCTGATCGCCGACGGCTACCTTGAGCGGCTCGAGGATTTCGAGTTCGAGGGGCACCCGGTGCTGGCATCGCGGCTCGGTTATCGCATGAACGAGCGCTTCGCGACCACCTATTTCGGACGCATCTTCTTGCACCCGGATGTGGTCTTCACCGAAGAGATGCTTCGTCCCGAAGACCAGGATCTGGCGACCTTCGCCGAGTCGATGGATGTCATCGTCACAACTCACCAGCGGGTCGCCCAGGCGTACTTCGACGATGGTGGTGTCGAATTGGCGGTACCGCCGCTGCGGGGTCTGCTGGAGATCATGGCCACCGGCACGACCGCCGAAGGCTGGACGCTGGACAGCCCCGAGTTCCGCGAGCAATTCACCCGTGAATCGGTGCTCGCCAGCGATTGGTACGCGGCACGACTGGATGCCAAGCAGGCTGCGGACGTGGCCCATCAGCGGCTCGGCCTCGACAGGCTCCGCAAGTTCTCCGCTGCACCGGAGAACGAGCAGGTCGGCCTCCGTCTCGACCTGCAGGCCCGGATCGCCGAGGCGGAGGCCGACCTCACGGAGCTGGGCGAGCCGGCCTACCGCGAATCGTTGGTCGGCACCATCGGTCGCCAGGTGAATCTCGGCTGATCCGCTCCGATCCGAATGCACGCGGTGGCCGGTCGTGGTTGGGGATGACCGGCCACTGCCGTGGGCGGGCTCGGCGGCCCCGCGTGGGGGGGCCGGTGTGGGCTAGCAGCGCTGAAGTTGGCGCAGACGCAGAGAAGGGGTGACAATGTCGCAGCCATATCCCGGTGGACGACCGGACTCCTCTGCGACGCCCCAGCCCGGCTATGCGGCAGGAACGGTCTGGGGTCCGCCCAGCGGGCAGCCCTGGGCTCCCCCGGGCGCACAACCGTGGAGCCCGGATTCGCCGTCCACCTGGAATGGCCCGGTCCAATGGCAGCCGGCCGGTGTGACGTCTCAACAGCCGCGCAAGAGCCGGCGCACGGGCATCTGGGCGGTGGCCACGGTGCTGCTGGTCGCCGTGGCTGTGTTCGTCTTGCTGTTCGTGCCCAACGGGACGCCGATGCGTTCGCTGCCCACGGCCGGTCGTCCACAGATCCCGCGAAGCGATAACCAACCGATCCCGACCTATTCGACGGCGGTCACCGCCAAGATGAGTTCGGGAATCGTGCTGATCACCGGAGAACTTGACGGCGGGTTCGCCGCCGGCACCGGAATCGTCATCAGCGAATCGGGTCTGGTGCTGACCAACTACCACGTGGTCTCCGGCACCACCAACGTGATGGCGATGGTTGCCGACGATGGACGCAGCTATCAGGCGGATCTGCTCGGACGCAATGTCTGGGCTGATGTCGCGCTGCTGCAGCTAGAGGGTGCCGATGGCCTGACCACGGCACAGATCGCCCCGGGTCCGGCAGGCATCGGCGATCGGGTGGTTGCGGTCGGTAACGGGGATGGCGGCGGTGCGCTGCTGGCGACCGGCGGCAGCGTCACCGATCTCAACGCTGTGGTCACCCTCGAATCGGCCTTCGGTGGCTACGGCTTCGAGGACGCCTCTGGCATGATCCAGTCGACTGCGGGCGCCATCCCCGGGTATTCGGGCGGGCCGACCTTCAACGATGCCACCGAGGTGGTCGGGGTAACCAGCGCCGGTCAGGACGCGATCTCCGATCAGATGGTCACCTACTCCATCCCGATCGCGGCGGCCACTGCGATCACCGATGACATCACCGCCGGACGCCAGAGCGAACAGACCCGGGTGGGCCCGGCCGGCTGGCTGGGTGTCAGCTTCGGGACGCGGAATGTGGCCGTGCTGACCGCTGTTGATCCCGGGTCACCGGCCGCCGAGGTGGGTCTCTCCGCAGGCTCGACGATCACCAGTTTCGGCGGCCAGGCCATCACCTCGGCCAGCGGATTCCTCAAGACAGTCGAATCGTTCGATCCCGGAGACATCGTCGACATCACCTGGCAGGATGACCAGGGTCAGCCTCGCGACTCGATGGTCACCCTGGGCACCAGCCCGACCAACTGATGGCGCGGGTCGACAACGCGATCAGGCGCCCGATCCAGGAAACGACACGCAGCGGTAATTCTCTGGCGGGTCCTCTCAGTGCCTGGTGTAAAGAGTGCCTTGCAGACTGGTGATGAACGACTCGATCGAGAACGGCAGATCCGAGAGCTGCCAGTTGTCGGGTGCGTGGTACCAGCTCAGGTCGTCCGGATCGGGGACGCCGGGGTCATCGTCCGCATCGGCCAGCGCCGCCAGCCAACGGTCCAAGCCACCGAGCACCACGGCATATGGCAGCACCCGGGAGATCTCCTCGTAGGCGTTCTCCTTGGGCATCCGGTCGGTCGGCTGCGTAGCCAGGGTCATCGCCAAGACCTGCAGGCCGCCGAGAATCGACGCCCCCTTGGACGTGCGGCGCGGCATCTGCTGACTCACCCACAACAACCCGACCGCGAGACCGACGAGCACCAGGCCGAGCATGCCGAAGCTGCTGAACGCGGCGAGCAGTACCAGCGCGACGAGACAGACTCCTACCGTGATCCAGCCGACGCGTCCCCAGGTGTTGCGCACCGCGTCCGGACGAGCGGCGAACCATCCCTCGGCGACGACCTCGTCATAGATCGCGTCCTGCACGTCTTGTACGGTCTGGCTGACAGCAGTGCTGATCGAGGAGACCGTGACCGCCTCGCCGTCTGCCGGCGCGATGGCATCGAGGACGATCTCCTCGTAGCGTTGCAACTCGTCGGTGCTCTCGTGACGCTCGAACGTCCAGTCGATGTTGGTATTGGTGTTGGCATGCGGCAGCTGGATGATGGTCAGATGGCCGCGTTGAGCGAGATCGATGATGGTCGCCGTGATGTCGACCGGATCGACGCGTTCATCGACCAGGGTGCCGATCTCGCCGGGACGCACGTTCTCGACCAGCTCAAAGCGCTCTGCGCCGGCGGCAACGGGATCGAAACGACCAACAAGGGTCGGGTGCCCACCATTGGCGTCGGTGCCCTTCGAGCGGTGCAGCAGGAAGAGCCCGGCGGCCCCGAGCACCAGCGCGGCAGCGGCAACCAGCAACGGCAGACCGTTGATGGTGAAGGCGCGATCCAGCGTCCAATGCTCGCTCAGCATCTGGTTGGCCGAGACAGCCGCGGCAGGCACCGAGAAGGTCAACTCGACGACCTCTCCGACGCCGCGCGGGCCATCGGTGAACTGTGGATTGAGGGCGTCGAAGGTGCCGGACGCATAGGTGTTGCAGGTCGAGAGGGCTGCCGGCGGACCTGCTTCGCAGTCAATGTCGTAGGTGTGGGTGTTGGCGGGCAGAGCAATCTCGCCGCTGACATCGGTGACGCCCACGCTCAGACCCTGTAGAACTCGCCATGAGATCTCGGTGAGGTCGGCCTGCTGAGGCACCTGCGGTAGTGCCACGGCGGCGCCCACGACGGTATAGCTGATCACGATCGGGTCGCTGCCCGCCTTGGATGCGTCCACTGCGATGACCAGGTAGTCGCCGTCGGTGCCGATCGACGGTGCCAGGTCCTTGCCGCCCGCGGTGACCGTCACATCGTTGATCGCGTATTCGAGCTGGGTGTAGTTCAACTGCGGACGCGTGGTCGCGAGTCGCTGTTCGAGATTGCTGGGTCCGGACCCATCGAAGGTGATCGTCTCGGTGATCGACAGCGATCCGTCGGCGGCCACCTCTCCGGAGACGACATAGCTGGTGGCCAGATCGTCTGCCCGGGCGGGCGCGGCCAGGCCCAATGTTGCGAAGACGAGTGTGATCCCTGCGATCACGGCGGCCAGCCGTGACCTCTTCGTTCTGCTCGATCCCGGACGAGTGCTCACCTGGCATCCCTTTCTGGACAAGTCAGTTGGGCGATTGACCACGCTTCTGACGGGGCATATCTCGTCCAAGCTATCGCACAGCGGGCCCAGCGTCATCGTTCTGACCGTCAGAACCGGGAACCCCGCCCGCCGACCGGCCAGAATCGTTGGGGCCTTGACTGCTCCTGAAATGGCCTAGGGTTGAACGCGTGAGTCAATGGGGGCAGAACCAGGGCAACCGGCCCAACGCCGGCTACGGCGCTTCCAGCCAGTGGGGCGCACCGAACACGCCACCTCAGCAGTGGACCCCTGCTGGTCAGTGGGGTCAGCAGCCACCCGGCTGGGCCCCGCCGCAGGGCCAGCAGCCGTGGGCACCACCAGGCGCCCAGCGGCCCGCCTGGTCACCGAACAATGCCGGCTGGCAGGCGCCGCAGCAGCAGCGTCCGATCACCGGCTACGGCTCTAACCTGGGCGTGCCGGGAGCACAACCTCCCAAGCGCCGGGGCGGCTCTAACATCCTCAAGCTGGTGCTCTTCGTCATCGGCGGGTTCATTGTGGCGATGGGTGCTTTCAGCCTGTTCAGCAACACGGACGATCCGGTCGTCAACCCCCCGGGCGAGTACGAGAACGAGAACTATCAGGTTCCCCAGGTCGACCAGAATCCACCGGAGATCCCGATTCCGGAGACCTACACCGAGGCCACCCAATGGCTCACCGAGAATCCGATCTATGACGTGAACGTCGCCGTCCCGGTGCGCTGCGAGGCCACCCCGATCAATCTCGCACAAGCCTCCAGGAGCGAACTCCAAACGCACCTGAACGAGCTGACCGGATGCCTGATGCGAGTCTTCGGCCCGGCGCTCGAAGACGCCGGATACATCCCGGTGCGCCCGAGCGTGACGATCTACACGTCGACGGTCAACACGAAGTGCGGGACGATGCCGATGCAGAACGCCGCCTATTGCTCCGCCGATCAGCAGGTCTACTACGCAGCCGACCTGCCCTCCATCGTCCCGCCCGATCTGCAAGGCGTGAACTACGTCGTGGAGTCGGTGATCGCCCACGAGTTCGCGCACGCGATCCAGGGCCGCACCGGCATCTTGATTTCGGAGGCGGCCTGGGAGCAGCGCTCCGATGATGCCACCGCCAACAGTCTCTCGCGACGCCTCGAGGTGCAGGCCGACTGCTGGGCCGGCCAGTTCATCGAGTCGGTCGGTCAATCGGTCGGGATCGATCAGAACGGTGGCCAAGAACTCTCGGACCTCTTCTACTCGATCGGCGACGATGTGCTGTCGGGCGATCCGAACTACGACGGCAATCACGGGCGCGGGCAGACCCGCCAGAACTGGTTCATGGAGGGCTACCGGACGACGCTGATGGGCTCCTGCAACACCTTCGAGGTCGGAGACGATCAGGTTCGCTGACCGGGCTGCGCTATCGGAGGTCCTCAGGCCCGCAGCAGTAGCGCGGAGGCAATGGCCGCCAGCCCTTCGCCGCGTCCGGTGAAGCCCAGGCCATCGGTGGTCGTCGCGCTCAGGCCGACATCGGCGCCGAGCGTGGCGCTGAGCAGATCCTCGGCCTCGGCGCGGCGGGCCGCCATCCTGGGACGATTACCGATCAGCTGCACCGAGACGTTGCCGACCTGCAAGCCTGCGGCCTGGATGCGCTTGCGGGTCTCGGCGAGAAACGCCAGCCCGGAGGCACCGGCCCATGCAGGATCGCTGGTGCCATAGTTCGAGCCCATATCCCCTAGCCTGGCGGCCGAGAACAGCGCGTCGCAGATCGCATGGCAGACCACATCGCCGTCCGAATGCCCGGCAAGACCGACCCGTTCGTCCGGGAAATGCAGGCCGGCCACCCACATCGGGACGCCGGGTGCGAACTGGTGGACGTCGGTACCGATCCCGGTGCGGATCATGCGCCGAAATGCCGACGCAGCCGGCGGCCGGAGTGGTGGCCGAAGACGTCGCGCACTTCCCAGAGCGCCTGGGCAACGGTCAGATCGCCGGGTTCGGTGACCTTCATCGACAGTCTGGAGCCTTCGACCAGGGTGACCGTGTGACCGGCCTGTTCGGCGCAGGAAACGTCGTCGGTGAACTGCGCTCCGGACGCGGCCATCTTCTCGTGCGCCTCCAGGATCAGGCGCAGCGGGAAACCCTGGGGGGTCTGGACGGCCCGCAGCGCCGAACGGTCGATCACCGCTGAGCCGCCATCGGCGTCGATCAGCCGCATCGAGTCAGCCACCGGAATCGCCGGGGCAACGGCTTCGGCACCACCCTGGACGGCCTGGATCACCGCGGAGACGACCTTCGCCGGCACCATCGGGCGCACCGCATCGTGCACCAGCACCACCGCCGCGTCCGCAAGTTGCGCGTCGTCACGCACGGCCTTGAGCCCGTTGTAGACCGATTCCTGGCGTGAGGCTCCTCCGGATACCTGCTTGACCGGTATCGGCAGCGCAGCCAGTTCGGGGCCCAACTGTTTCGCCACCTGATCGTTGACGACGACCACGGCGTTCGTGCAGCCGCCGGCCGCCATTGCCTCGATCGCCATGACTATGAGGGTGCGTCCGGTGACCTTGAGGGCCGGTTTCGGCGTATTGCCGCCGTAACGCAGTCCTAGCCCGGCCCCGACCACCACTGCTACCACCGGGGATGCCATAGACAGAAGTTTGACACAGCCGCCTCGGCAAACGAGTCGAGGGGCGTCTTGACGCGGGTTGCTGCCGTCGATCGGGTGGTGGGAGAATCAACGGGTCACAACGAATGTGTTCGGTCGTCCACGGAAGGATGCCATGAGCGAGCAGACCACCGCCCGAGTCGTTGAACCCCCGTTCCTGATTGTGAATCCGAAGGCCTATCTCGGTAGCGCGGACACCCTCAAGCTCGCCACCCTCACCGACGAACTCGCCGCCAACTTCGACATCGACGTCATCTTCACCGCCCAACACGTCGACCTCCGCATGATCAGCCGCCACACCGAGCACCTCACCATCACCGCCCAACACATGGACCCCATCGTCAAAGGCCGCGGCATGGGACACATCCTGCCCGACTCCCTCGTCGAAGCCGGAGCCAAAGCCGTCGTCCTCAACCACGCCGAACACCAACTCAGCCTCGGCGTCCTCGACACCACCATGCAACGCGCCCGCGAAGTCGGATTGGCCACCATCGTCTGCGCAGATTCCGACGCCCAATGCCAAGCCATCGCCACCATGGGCCCCGACATGATGATCTGCGAACCCACCGCCAACATCGGCACCGGAAAAATGGACGCCGGCGACTACATCGCCCGCACCACCCGCGTAGTCAAAGACATCAACCCCGACATCCTCGTCATCCAAGCCGCCGGAGTGACCTGCGGGGCGGATGTGGCGAATGCTCTCGCCCAGGGAGCGGACTCATCCGGCGGCACCAGCGGGATCGTGCAGAATCCTGACTGGCGCGGTGTGCTGACCGAGATGTTCACCGCCATCGCCGAGCACAAGAAGAAGGCCTGAGGCCGGTGTCCGTCCTGGTCCATAGCTGACGTCACGAACGGGAGATCCCCATGTCCACAACGCTCTGGAAGTCAACCACCACCCGAGTAGGTATCGACGCGGTCGAGATCATCGGTTCCGGGGTGCTCGTCCTGTTCGGCGAGCCGGTTCCCGAGGCGCTCGCCGATGTCGCCATCGTGCATGAGAATGCCAGCGATCTGGTGCGTCCGCTTCGAGCCGGAGACCAGTTCGTCTTCGCCGGCAATACCTACGTCCTGGACGAGGTGGGCGCCCGCGCCAGCGACAACCTGACCGAGTTGGGCCACACCGTCATCTACATCGATCAGCCGGACCAGGCGCTGCTCCCGGGCGCGGTCAAGGCCTCCGGCCCGGCCCCCGAGGTACCCCGAGCGGGCAGCGAGATCAGCTTCCTCGAGGTCTGATCACATCACCTGCCGAAGTATCGCCCGTCACGACGCCGTGACGGGCGACTGCATCTTATCGTCCGCGCCGCCCGGTAGCCGGACACATTATATTCGATTCGGCCCTGCGCGGACGAGCTAGTTGTACGTCCGACGACCACAGCCATCGACTGCGCGCTCAGTTGTTTTCAGGCCGTCTGGCCCTGGCTGGGAGAGTCCGCAACCCTTCCTATTTGCAACTTTTCTCACTTCTTCGAATCTTCTTGCATTAACTGGGCCAAACTGACACACTTCAAGTATCGGCACATTATTCCACTATTCAGCATATTTGTGCATACCTCAGAGGAGAGGCCATGACCAACGAGAGCATCCGAGCTCCGTTCCTGATTGTGAATCCGAAGGCCTATCTCGGTAGCGCGGACACCCTCAAGC